>CALRLS020000260.1:0-7519 GCA_943368815.1 Cyanobium sp. NIES-981 | reverse complement strand
AAATTATTACCCTTATTGTTAGTACCCCATAGCGCTAATCTGCCACAGGCTCTCACACCGCCTGCTCCCATTGTAGCCTGAATAACAGAGTTTTTTTGCGGTAACCAGGATGCTGTATCCCGTAGCTTTTCAATCATCTGATCAGAGTTTTCTAAACTGATAAACACCCTGTCAATTGAATTTTTATATGAAATACTGTCTACTTTATTATCTTCATTTGTTTCAATAAATAGATAAGATACATTTGGCGGTTTAGGTTTACCAGTAGCCTCAAAGTAAAACTTTTGTATTTGCTCTAATACCTTTAAGCCGGTAGTACCAATACCTACAAAAACCATTGGATTTCTCATAGGAAATAATTATTAAATTTTAATAATGATGTAGTGTGCATGGTCTATCTGGATTTCAGCATCCGTTCATACTTTCTATACTGAATAATAAAAATGACCATTACTGCCAGGATAATCAGAAAATGAGGAAAAGCAGAAATATAAAAAACAGGTTGTCTCCAGTAAAAGCTATCAATGCCGATTACTCTGATAAAAAAGAAAAGATAAATGCTATAAATAACAATGAAACAGACCAATGCCCATAAAAAGGCTAGTTTCAATTTGTTTTCATGCCCTATTTCATTGCTTATCAGTGATGTTTTGGACAGAATAAAGTAAGGTATGGCAATAAAAAGAGCCGAAGGCAATAAGAAACAAAGTGTTTTAAAGGCAATGGCACCAAAACTTGGATGCACACTTAAATCGAAAAACAGGTCATGTAAGTTCATAAGAGTATATTGATTTATATTTCATCATCATCATTTTTTTGATTCTTTTTCGGAGGAATTCCGGTATTTGTATAAGCCTTAGGTTTTGGCGGTTTTCCGTCAAAATATTTATAGATGCCAAACCCTATACCTGCTACTATCAATATTCCTACAATAATGGCTATCAAATTAGAGCCTGTATTTACTTCTATATAAGTAGTGATTGAGTCTGTATCCGGCGCTTTTACAATAATTTTATATTTCCCGGCTTCTAAATTTACCGGAAGGAAATTATTAAAAGTTCTCTGGAATCCTATCTTCCGGTCAATCTTAGCTCCGTCAAGACTTACTATATTTACTGTATATTCTACTTTGCCGCTGCAGCTATTCCAGCGAATATCTACTTTTGAGTTTTCGATAAGTATCGGGGTTTTAGCTGTTCCATTCTGAAAAGAGAGAAATTGGAGCTGGCACGGTTGTGGAATTATGGCTGTTTCTATATTTACTTTGTAAATTTTTATTTGCAGCTTCTTATCCTTTCCATAGGTCACAGTACCCTTATCTTCCATAATAGCGGCTAAATCTGAATGATAAATTTTAGCAAGTGTATCTTGCTCGGAAGAATAATCAGTAGGTTCTTCAGTATCCGATTCGGTACTAGTTACTAAAAACAACCAATAGCTTTCCATTCCGGAAATCTTAGCTTGCTGTGCTGCACGCCCTTGTGCCAGTGCCACTAAGGCTTTGGTATCCTTGTACTCTCGTGGGTATTCTTTTAGCACCATAAACAAATCATGCCCTACCTGATCGCCTATAGTTGTCGTCCGGATTGATTTTGATAAATTATCTGTCGTTTTATCACCAAATGACATAACAAAAATTTTATTTCCTTTTTGTATAAGGCTTTCATTTCCAGCATCAAACGGCTTCTCAAACCTGAATTCTTTATCAATAGGCTGTCTTAATATAATCTGCTGAATTACGTTAGCAATGTCTATTGGCTTTTTGATTTGTTCGGTAATAGGTTTAGAAACATCTACCAATACAACTATATTATCAGCATTTGACTGTGCCTCCCCCATTAAAGAAACCAACATGAGTAAAAAAACTATTCTAATAATTCTCATTTTCAACTTAGCTTTTAGGGTTAATTAATAAGAAAATAGTGTACATCAATACATACATAATTCCGATAAAGTAGATGAAAGTCGGGTCAAGAATATAGGTACCGATAACCTTATCTATGGCAAAAGAATAATCTTCCAGAGATAAACCCGAATAGATGTTTTCAGGGAAACAACTCTGCATCATTTCATAAAATCCATTAACCTCTCCGGGCAATTGACGGCTTCTATCAAATAAATCTATCAGGTACACATTATTACCATATAAATCCATTAAGGGAACAGACTCATCGCAAAAAGCCTTATCATACCATCCTTTGTGATACTCTATCCCGTCCGTTATAATCAGTAATAGTTTATTATCATAATATCCAGCGCTACTTTCCTGGTTTGATATCAGATAATTTTGCCATACTGCCTGATTAAGACCGTATTGCTTAAGTGGCTGAAGCGTATTAATATAGCTCAATGCCTCGCTTACTGACTGACAATTGATGGTTTTAGCATCAATTAAATTAGGTGCAGTAACAGCCATTAAACCACTGAAATTTGCATAAGGACTTGAAGGCGAAGGGTTTCCATCACCAAAACTGGTAACAATAAACTTCGTATAAGTATCATCATTTTTCGCCAGAGTACGTCCCAGGGCATTCCTGCCTATCTCTAAAGCAGGACCCATACTTCCTGAATCGTCGATAATGATTGATATAAGTGTTTTTGTTCTGAAACCAACAGCTACAAGCCCAATAAACCCCAATAAGCCGATAAGCCCGAAACGCTTCAGTTTCTGAAACTCTTTCTTGGCAATTTTTTTATTTTCCTCGTAGTCAGACAACGTAATAGAGGTTGTGCTGATATTCTGAAAACTATTGCTTGAATTATAATGCCCCCTTAAAGACAGTCCTGACAAAACCGGAATCAGGAGGCTTATAAAGAGCATCAGAATATGGCAAAGACGTAAGTCGGTTGTTACATAATAATTAGATACCCAACAAATACAAGCCCATAAAACAACTACACCAGCTACTATATACGAAGAAAAAATCCGTGACTTGTAAACCAAAAAAGTGGTTTGCAGTTTTTGGTTACTATTTTTCCACAGCATCTTTCTGATTACGAAAGAAAGCGTAAAAATTAATAGAACTGTCCCTATGATACAAACCCAGAAGAGAACATTAGTAAAAGGGGCATCAGTCCAGTATTTTTGGATTGTTTTTAATAAATTATTCATCGTAAAACTTTAAGTTATTTCAGTTTTTTTCTCGTATCAGTTACATTCCCTTTAATTATCTTTATCAATTCAGGTGGGTTGGCGGTTTGCATCTCATACTTTTTAAGCGGTCTATTCAGCTTATCTTCCAACGAAAACCGGATACCATTAACTAAGTAAGTAGAGTCTATCATACTAAATGTTAAATAATTTGACCCGTCTTTTAAATAGGAAGAAATATCTGTACAGGTATCTTCGGTATAAAAATCCAGTGTCGGCTGGTTATTTATCTTCAATTTTATTCTCGGACTATAATTGGTCAGGAAGGTATCGACGTGAATCTTCGCTAATCTGAAGCATAAGTATTTGCCATCAATTACTAATGAGTCTTTTATGATTCCGTCAATCCTTTCATCTGCCACGTAAGAACATTCTTCCAGAGGTTTCTTTATACGAATGGTACTTAGTGTATCGTTTGTCCCGGCTGCAATCAATGTAGCTTCATATATACTGTTGGTTGTCAATAAATTTTCTTTATTATGTGCCGTATGAAAGGTCAGTTTCTGAAGCTCCAGATTAGGGTCTATGACAAAATCCTGATAGGTTTTTCTGGATTTACTCTCTTCTAATAGCTGAACCACCTGCCTTGTTCTGGTCTGGACTATTTTCTTGAGATGCATTTGCACTCTCACTTTTTCAGCATTTCCTTCTGTATTATTATCGGCCATTGATAAAAGAAAAGTTATTGAATCTTTACCAAAAGCCGTACATCGCAGGGGTGCCGTAATTTTTAGTTTTGTTTTAGTTTTTGCTATATCTACGCATTTGTCGCTAAAAGTCTGAATACTGTTTATGATATGGTGTAAGCTATCATTTTCTGCCTTAATGGCATCTTTCAGGCTTTCCATCGATTTTTTCTTTTCATTTACGGCAAGTGTAAATTCATGTATACGCCTGTGAGCAGCATTGATAAGTTTTTTTATGTCTTCCATGCTCTTCTTTTTTAAGCATTCGGGCGGTATTAATCTGGTGCTGCTCTCTATCGACTTTAACTGATTCAGCAAAGAATTAATCTGAGTATCTGCTCCGTCAAAACCTGAGCGCATCCTGAATGTCAATGGAGTCGCATGAGTTGTTCCTGTCCAGATTCTCTGAGTCGTTGTAATAGTAGTATAACTGCTTTTCTCTAATTGTATAGAGTACATTTTACCTTCATACGACCGATCCTGCTTTATTTCAAATTCGCCTTTGTCGTTGGTCTTAGTCTCATACATCTCCGAATTTTTAAAACTCAACACTACCCGAACCTCTTTAAGAGGCTTATCGTTAAGGTCCAGAACCTTACCTTGCAAATAATTTTGAGCCATTACACTGGCATATACCTGTAGCCAGATGGTAACTAACAGCAGCATTTTCTTTTTCATGGGTAGTGGTGTTAGATTATTGAACATTGATTTTTATTCCTTGTGTACCACCCCTATTATTAAAAAGCGTAAGGCTCTTTGACCAGTCGTTTTTACTGAACTGTAATTTAGCCGAACACTCTTTTTTATAACTTCCCCAATCGTCGGCAATCATAACAATCCGATTATCTCCTTTCCTCAAATTTATTGTCTGCCCAATTTTCGATTTGGTAAGTAATACATTCTGCATCCCACTGATTGGACTACCATTCAGATAAACCGTTACTCTTTCACCGTCAACAGCTCCGGCATCCCATAATTCTATTCTAAAGTTTTGTGAATCTTCTTCTTTTACATACCAGTTCTGAATGAATTTGACATCGGTAGGAGTACCATTGATATTCTCTTCCTTTTCTTCTATTACAGGGAAGCATTCCTCCGATGCATTACTAATAGAATAACTTTCAAGAATTTTATCTCCACTAATCCCCGGCATATAAAGGTTAATCTCATAATCTGCATTTCTTTCAAATTTCTGATCTCCGGTATTTAAAGATATAAATCTGACTCTATGATTCCGGAGAGGGTATTCCAACTTGTTAAGTTGCAGATAAGTAGGGTTTCCACTACTATTATCATTGTATTTCATCAGCGTTTTATCTCTGCGGGCGGATTTGAATTTTTCTATTTCAATCTTAATAATCGGGCTAATGGTACATCCGGAATCTGGCGATGTGAATTTGTTTTCTTCATCAAACAGACTGAAAGAGAATTCAAGTTGGTCACTGGTCATCCTGTAGCAATGAAATCCACCCGCTGTCATTCCTAATTTCGTAATTTTACATTTGCTATCTGAAACGATTTGTAACAGGTTATCGATTAATTTTGTCGCTGATTCTATCCGTTGGGTCAATTCATTCACTTTCCCTTCTGCTACTGCAGCCGCATCTTTTAGTATCTGATTCTGTTCTATATACGTATCCAGATTTTTAGCAAGCTCATTATATTGCAATTGCATGCTTTCTCTTTCTCTCTTTAGTTCTTCTACCTCCTTACCCATTTCTTCGAGTACTTTTATTTTAGCATTGGCTATATCAAGAGCTTTCTTAATTTTCTGGTTTTTTGCCTTCATCTCTGCAATTTTTCTATCAATATCATTAGGAGGAGATGGTGGCGGCAGTGATGGTGGTGTCGAGAGATTGAATTTGTATGAAATATAAGCAATGCCGGAAGCATCGCAGTCTAAGTATCTTGGAGTAGAGGGGCCTTGTTTCTGTTTACCAACAAAAAAAGTGTACTTAAAGAGGCTTTTTTTAGGCTCATCTATTGTTACCCAAGCCTTACCCTCTTTGATTATAGCTCTTTTAACTGTGCTGTCTTTTCTTGATGCCGTAAAAAATACTATCTCGACAGTCCCATCAAGCATTCGTCCGGTTTTATCCTGCACAAGAAATTCCATGCCCTTACACTTTTGAGCTTCGGCGGTAAATGCAATGCAAATAAAGAATACAATAGAATAAAAGAATTTCATATTCATTAACAGCTTAGTAGTGAGTAGTGTTACTATTACAAAGGTTCGAAAAAAATACACCCCCAACTACCCCCATAAATAGGGGATAGCTAAATTTTTTTTTAATAAATTGAGGGTAATTACAGTGAGGGCGTAAAGAATAGACCGATAACAATATTTGCTATCTTCTTATATTTGGCTGACAATCTCTTTAAAAAGAAAAATCTGTTCTTTTTGCCAAGCGGTACTTTAATTATAATGATGGTTCCCCTATCAATTTTCGAATCGATAAAAAGTTCACCTTTAAGATTATCTTTCACTCGATAACTAATATTTCTAAGGCCTTTTCCTTCATGATATACTTTCTCCAGATCAAAGCCTTTTCCATTATCCTCCACAATTACAGTCAGGACATCATCTAATCTACTGAGCTGAATGTCAATTCTGGTAGCTTCGGCATGCTTGATTGCATTAGTAATGCACTCTTGACTGATACTAAAAATGACAGTTTCAACATGCTGTGATAGCTTATTTTCGAGTCCGGACGATTGAATAGTAAACTTCGGATTTTCGAAATGCTGATACAAACTTTCAAGTCTCTGCACAACTCCTTTCTCTTCTAAAGAATTATCCATAAGGGTATGGGAGTACTCGCGGGTCTGGATAGTTGCAGTTTCAAGCGTCTCATAAATTTTATCTATTCTACGTTTATCCTTAATCGATTCTTTTTCGACAAGCGAGTCAAAATTCAACTTTAAAGCAGATAATTGTCCTACCACCTTATCATGCAGATCCATAGCTATTTTCTTTCTTTCTTTCTCTTCAGTTCCCATCACTTCCAGCTGTAATTTCCTGCGCTCTTCCTGAAATATTCTGAATTTCCAGACCAAACCCATTGTCAGGAAATACATTTCCCATAGCGTTCCATAATAGTAATAGGTAAAAGTTTTCTGCACAGGAGTTTTAAAAACTGTATTGAGCGATTCCCAGAAAATAATTACTAATACAGGTAAGTTTGCCAATAAATAAATCCAGGCCGGCGGGTACTTACTTTGCAGGCTTCTCACCAGGAAAAATGTATTCAATAAGTTTATGATACCATTCGTGACAAAAAATATATACCTATAGTGAAAAAAACTAATACCCAGTACCAAAACTAATACGGAAGTAAAGGTACCTATGCCAAAAACCCACCAGGTTAATTTGTCGTATAAATTATTTCTGTTAAACCTGTCAAAACCGAACTCCAAAAATTCTTTGGTAAATATCAGATATACGTTAGGAATCATAGTAGCTAAAAAGCCATATACATTCTTATTTCGGATAAACAATGGGGCTTTATCGAATATCAGGTAATAATAATCATTAAAATTCAGCATCATTCCCAGGGAAACAACAATGCAAAGCGAGTAAAAGAAATAGAGTCTCTGTCGAAATATAAGCGTAAGAGAAACCCCGAATAAAAGCATCAGAAACATGCCTCCGATATAAAAACTTTGAAATAATTCATTACCT
>CALRLS020000259.1:0-7546 GCA_943368815.1 Cyanobium sp. NIES-981 | reverse complement strand
TATATATTTCGTCATATAATTTTTAACTATGGATGCAATTAAAATAAGAGTCAGCAAACAAATGGATGGTTATACATTTAGTATTGCACCGTCTATTCGTGATTCTATTAGGAATTTATTCCCAAATGCCTATCCTGCGGAAAGTATTTTCGTTGGATATAACATAAGGACTGATTTTGAAAATTATCTGGGTAAATTAGAAAACTATATATATCCGGCATTATTAGGTGTTGATGATGAAACTCAATTAATGAAATTGGGGAAAATCGAATTTATTGATACTCAAACTGGAAATGTAATTAATAAAATAACACCTAGTGACGAAAAAGTTTAATCAATATTTGGGTAAAGCAGGGCATTTGACAGTAATGGCTGAGTTTTTAATGCTTGGTTGGAATGTTGCTATTCCGGAAGTTGATATTGGAGATGATATTTTTGTTGTGAAGGATGATGATGGAGCATTGAAAAAAGTTCAGGTAAAAACTGCTCAATCTATAAAGAGGAACTCAGGCTTTAGTGCCCAGTTCAGCATATCTTCTAAGAAATTACTAAATTTAAGCTTTCCAACCGTATATTACGTTTTTATTGTAAGGTATAATAATGAATGGTCAAAACCTATCATAATAAATCAGTATGATTTGGAGGAGCATTATAGAAAATATATGCAGAAAAAAGGAGAAAATATTAAAGGGAATATTGATAAGAATATTATTTTCTATTTCTCATTTGAAGGCAACGAGGTCAAGTGTAACAAACAAGATTTCTCTAAATATATAAATAATTTTAGTGATTTTCCCCAAATTATACATTAATATTCCCTTACTTACAACCCATACTCCTCAATCTTCCGATACAAAGTCGCAACGCCAATTTCCAGCAAACGCGCCGTTTCAGCTTTGTTTCCTTTCGTATAATTCAATACTTTCTGGATATGCAGTTTTTCTACACTAGCCATTGAAAAGGCCGATAGTGTGCCTTTATTTGATTGTTTCGCCTGTTGAATATCAAAGGGCAATAAATCGGCAGGGAGGGTATTAGTATCTGCCAGAATTACGGCTCTTTCAATGATGTTTTTCAGTTCACGTATATTTCCCACCCATTCATAGCTTTCCAGTTTTTCGAGGCATTCTTCATCTATATTCACTACTCGTTTATTAGTCTTAGCCGAAAACTGTTGCATGAAATGTCTGGCCAATTGCTCAATATCTTTTACACGCTCACGCAGGGGAGGTAGATGAATTTCAAATACACTCAATCTAAAGTATAAGTCAGAGCGGAAATGATTGGATTCATAGTCCTGTTTCAAATCCCTGTTAGTAGCGGCTATTAGCCTGAAGTTTGATTTTGTGGGTTTGGTATCTCCCAGTTTTATAAACTCACTGGTTTCCAGTACGCGTAGCAGTTTGGCTTGCAATTCCAAGGGCATTTCGCCGATTTCATCCAATAGTAATGTGCCACCGTTGGCTTCTTCTATCAACCCTTTTTTATCCTTGATGGCTCCGGTGAAGGCTCCCTGTTTATGTCCGAACAACTCACTTTCTAAAATATCTTTGCTGAATGTGCTGCAATTGAGCGTTACAAATGTTTTGCCTGCTCTTGAACTTGCCTGATGAATACCTTGGGCAAATACCTCTTTTCCTGTGCCAGTTTCGCCTGTCAGCAAAACAGTAGTGTCAATAGGTGCCACTTTCCTTGCTAAATCTATCGCCTGCTGTATCGCCTTCGATTTACCGATAATAGCATCAAAAGAAAATTTTTCACCCACCCGTTTTTCAAGGTCATTTACTTTCTTCTGTAATTGTACTTTTTCAATGGCCCGGTGGAGTAGGGGGATTATCTTCTCATTATCATCACCTTTTACGATATAGTCAAAAGCGCCATTTTTCATGGCTTGCACACCATCACTGATATTGCCATAGGCCGTTAGTAAAATTACCTCAACCAACGGATGAGCAGATTTGATTTTGGGTAATAGATCAAGGCCGTTGCCATCCGGCAACTTCACATCCGATAGCACCACATCAATATTATGTTGCTCCAGTTTCTTCAAGCCACCCCTGCAATCTCCTGCTTCTACCACCTCAAATCCCTCCGACTGTAAAATGCGGGCCAGTAGCGTTCTGAGTTTCTCTTCGTCGTCTATTATTAGTATTGTTCTCATTCGTTTTCTGATTGCTTAACCATTTTCTCCTTGCTTTTTATCTCCCCACAGCCCAGAAAATAGCATTCTTAAACAAAGTCTTATAGGCCTCATTATCAAATAATTCCGGCGAATGTCCCATAAATATATATACATTCCGGGCTTTTATTTTTTCGTTTGTCCAAACTACCGGGTGGTCCCCCATTTTTATTTTGGTATCTGGTGTATACGAATTTTCGTCAACGCTTGCCAGTACACGCACATTGGGTCTCGGACTTTTATTATAAGTATACCATTCTTCTTTATTAATCCTAAAAGGCGATTCTATGCCCTTCATAATCGGGTGTTGTTTCTCTTCAATATTCACTTTTCCTGCCACAAATGTAGCTATGTAATTGCTATATCGTATACCCCCCATAAAATCAGAAAACCATTGCCACATGGGGAAACCATCAAACTCCCCCAATAAAGTAGCATGATGAAAACCAATCCAGCCACCTTTGCCATGCTCAATATATTTAATAAAAGCAGCAGCTGCCTTTTCTTTCCAGCCATAAGGCGGGTAATCTAACTGTATAAAAAGCTGATATTGGCTCAGAAACAAATCATCAATGGCATCGGTATTCTGTATATAATCAATCCTGAAACTACTATCAGCCGCCAGTTGATTCAGCCATACTTTTGCTCTGGTAGAATATTGAATATGATGCCCACCATTCTCAGCAAGGGCTAATACCTTAAATTTGGTTTGCGCGCCTGCTGCAAGGCAAAGAAAAACGAGAAAGTAAGATATGATTATTCTTTTCATTGTTTTTGCGGTTTAGCCCCGGCCCATAAAATTGCATCGCGCACAAGCGCTGTATAATTTTTATCTTCACAAAGCGAAGCATCATGGCCTATGCCTATATAGATTGTGTGCGGATATTTTTCATTGCACCAGATAATCGGGTGGTCGCCCATCGGTATTTTTTGTGTATAAGTCGATTCATCAGCCACGGCCAAAACCCTCACATTTCCTCTCGGGCTTTTATTAAATTCATACCATTCGTCAGATACCTCAATTCGTTTAGGTAGGTGTTTAGTTACGGGGTGTTTCCTGTCTTCTATGATAAATGTTCCTTTCTGGAATTTCGGGTGGGGCGAATAGGCTATGCCTCCCATAAAATCTTCAAACCATTGCCAATATACTCTTTTGGGAGATTTAAACATGTCACCGGTCAGGCCGGCAGCATGAATGCCTACCCATCCGCCGCCATTTTCGATATATTGCTGCAAGGCCGACTGCTGGGCATAGGACATATCAAAAACAGCCAGATGTAATTGTATGAAAACCTTGTATTGCATCAGATTTACCTCGTTCACCACGCTTGTATCATCAGTAAACTCCAGGTCGAAATTATTTTCCAGCGCCATCTTTTCAAAAAAAGGCTTAGCCGCTTCAATCATTTTCAAGTGGTCTTTGGCACGAGAGGCTACTACTAATGCCTTGAATCTGGGCTTACGATGAAAGGATAAAAAAGCAGTAAATACAGTAGCTGCGAGTACTACAATATAACACAATTTTAACAAACGTTTCATAGGTTTTTTGTTTGAAATTAGCTATTTTATAAGGCTTGATGCCAATGTTTCAGTGATTATTTAAGGAATTATTAATTATCCGGTTATGGGAGAAGTCCTCAGAAATGATTATCTTCGCTTTTACCCACCAAAGATAGAACTTATGCGAAAAGAAAAAGAAAATGTTTTCCTGCGATTACCAAAAATTATTCTGAATGCCCTGCTAAACCTTCTCAAAGACGAAGATGAAAAATTTGCCGAACGTTCTAAATACCAGATGGCCAAGGAGGTCAGAGAAGTTAAGGTCACAGTTAAACGACTTTTTAAAGACTTCATTTTAATCTCCATAGGTGTAGTTTCCGCTGGATTTGGATTGGATGGCTTCCTCTTGCCCAATGAGTTTATAGATGGAGGCGCCACCGGCATTTCGCTCCTTATTACAGCCGTTGCTGATGTTCCACTCTCCCTGATGCTTATCATCATCAATATACCATTTATTATTATAGGGCTCACAGTTGTGGGCAAAGAGTTTGCCATTAAAACTGCCCTAGGCATTATAGCATTATCATTATCAGTAGCTTTTATCCCGTATCCTGAAATCACACACGATAAATTACTTACTTCTGTATTTGGCGGTTTCTTCCTTGGTCTGGGTATCGGTATGGCCATGAGAGGGGGTGGCGTAATTGATGGTACAGAGGTATTAGCCATTACCCTTAGCCGTAGAATGGGACTAACCATTGGTGACGTGATTCTATTGATAAACGTTATCATATTCTCGGTAGCTGCCTACGTATTATCTATGGAAACAGCGCTCTATTCAATGCTTACTTACCTTTCTGCATCAAAAACAGTTGATTTTGTGATTGAGGGAATTGAAGAGTATACCGGAGTTACGATTATATCTCTGAAAGCGACTGAAATCAAAAAAATGATTATTGAAGAAATGGGCCGGGGTGTAACAGTTTATAAAGGCGAAAGAGGATTTGGCAAAACAGGCTATACCGAAGGAGATATGAAAATTGTGTATACGGTCATTACCCGTCTGGAGGTAAGCAAACTGAACCTTGAAATAGAAAAGATTGACCCCAATGCCTTTGTAGTAATGACCAGCATCAAAGATACCAAAGGCGGAATGATTAAAAAAAGGTCTGTGCCGCATTAAGCGAAAATTGTCTGAAAATTGATTTCACTGATTTTATGTCTGAACTTTGATTTAACTGATTTAATTGATTAACCTGATTTGTCTGGAACTTTGATTTAAGAGCATGTTTAAAAATTATTGTTCGACCTACGAAGACATCTTTTTCAGCTATACTGCGTTGCATTTTTTCGATGTAGCTGCTGGCTACATCTGCAAAATGCGCCTTGTCTAGCTAAAAAATCTGTCCTTCTCGGTCAGAAAAACAAAATTTAAACATGCTCTAAGCGGAGACCGCTGGCAAAAAAAATTCAAGATAATCACTAACTCACTCAATCACTAATTCACTCAATATATTTATGTAATTTTGCACCAGATTATATTAAGGCACAAAATTACATAATTATAAAATGGCTCTTATTTTACCTGTTAAGGGAGTAAGCCCTACCTGGGGCGAAAATTGTTGGTTCTCACCCAATGCTACAATTGTCGGTGATGTTGTCATGGGACGTGATTGTACAATCTGGTTCAATGCTGTGGTGCGTGGCGATGTTAATTCAATTATTATCGGCGACAGAGTGAATATACAGGATGGGGCAGTGATACATTGTACCTATCAGAAAACCAAAACTACAATTGGCAATAATGTTAGCATTGCACACAATGCCATTGTGCATGGCTGCACCATAGAAGACAAAGTACTGGTAGGTATGGGTGCTATTATTATGGATGGCGCGGTTATAGGCACAGGTTCAATTATTGCGGCCGGAGCTATCATTACACAAAATACTGTGGTACCCCCGAACTCAATATATGCCGGAAATCCCGCTAAGTTTCTGAAAGCCGTATCGCCCGAAATGGAAGAGGTATTCATGCGCACTGCCAACAACTATGTGATGTATGCAGATTGGTTTAAAGTGTCAGATTGAGAGGATTATACGTGCTCTTTCGCTAAATCGGTTGGAAGGCAAAAGCACCAAACAAATCCCTAGGCTTCATGCGCGAGCATCTGGAAGAGTTTTTAACATGGGGCTTCCTTATCTTTTTGATTAAGTGTTTTTGGAGTATGGAGAAAGGAAAATAGCAAAAGGAAATGGTGATAGCGGCTTAACTATCTAACATTGAGTCCTTTGCGTAAATCTTTGTAATGTAGCTTATCAAAAACCATGAATGGCGAAACTGAGCCTGTTTAAACAGTATTCGGGTGCTTACAAATCGCCCAATAAGCCATTATAATTCTCATCTGGTTTTTTATTGCTTCAAAATCATATTCTTTCTTAAAAAATCCCTGAACAGTAAGCTGTGTATAAGCTTCAGTAACAAGTTTCTGACTGGCAGACGTAGAATAAAAAATAAAGGGGATACTCTTTCTACGCAGTACAGGATTTTCATCTATTTGTCTTTTAAATTCAATGCCATTTTGCAGGGGTAAATTAATATCGCATAAAATGACGAACGGTGAGTCAGAAGTTGTAGCAAGATATTGCCAGGCCTCAATACAATTTTTAAACCAGATAATTTCATAAGGGAGATGTAGCTCTGCTAATACTTCTTTAAGAATTGCTATGTCATCAGCATCGTCTTCTACTAATATGATTGGGTGAGATTTCATAATGTGTATGTGTAATTTTTTTAAACCCGGCTATCAATTATAAAAGTAAGGGATAATTTACAAACTCTAAAACCTTATCGTAGAAATGTAAGTTTTTGTATTGCCTGTTCTTTTCTTATAGCCTGGCTTGTAAGTATATTAAGCATCTGGCACACGCCGGAATAATCTTTTGAGCCGGATATGTAAAGAAAAGGTAGTCCTTATTTATAAGTGTTCTTTTTGATAAAAAAAACACAGCAAAATTCCCGGCTTTGAGCAATTGTATACTTGCCAGGGGATATTTTTTTCAGTTTTACATTTTTTGGTTTTACTGCAAAGACCGCCTCATTTTTCTGTTTAAAACTCCTTTGAGACACAAACATAAAATCCTGCCGGATTTTGGCGATTTGAAAAATCGCGATACAATTTCTTTTTCTGTTCCCCCCTGCCATTGGTTGAGCAGTAGTATGAACTGATTGATGAAGCGCCCAGACAAAACTATACCGAAAGTGAATGGGAAAAACCTGCATATAAATTATGGCGTAAAATTGAAGAAGAGTCTTTTGAACCTGCCGATGTTTCAACCGAAACAGCCGGAGGTTTTAGATTCTGACCTTCCTATCACGTTGGTATTGCCGCTTCCGTAACCTTGATGGTGGTACAATAAGAGCAGATATTAAGTAAAAGGAACCACGATTCTGATTACAAGGAAAGGATGTGAGTAAGACACAGGCGAAAAAAAGAAAATTGTTTCTTAAATTTTTACGAATCAAAATGAGCGGTGCGCCTACTTATTTTTGCAAAGACGAGGAGCTAAAACCCGAGCGTAGCAGAGCTAAGTGAGCGGATGCCGCGGATAAATCAAAATCAACCAAACCCCAATCACTTCTCCCTAAAAGTAAACGCCACAATCAACAATAAAATACTCACCGAACCCAGAGCTAATGGCAAAGACGTAAGTTCGGCTACGAAACCTAATAGGGCAGGACCTGCCAGTTGGCCTGTGTAGCCAAGTGTAGTTACGCCTGCAATAGCTGCGCCGGGCGACATATCTGGTAAGTTTCCGGCAGTACTGAAAAAGACCGGAACAATATTCGCACAACCGATACCCACCAAT
>CALRLS020000258.1:0-7603 GCA_943368815.1 Cyanobium sp. NIES-981 | reverse complement strand
TTATCATCCTTCGGAATATCAGTAGGGTGGGCTGCATAGGTGAGTATCAATGCTGATTCATTGTTATTCTTTTCTATTTTCATGACACGCAGCCAGGGGTCTACCAGGGCTGTTTCTCCGAATAAGCGGTTGGTTATATATTCACGGGCATTGATTTTCTGAAAGCCTATCTTGCAGGCAGAAGCCGTAGCCTCAGCCTTTTTCACACTTCGGACAATGGCCTGGGCAATGGTTTTAATCATCTGCTCATTCATGGGGCCAGCAATTGTTCTGCCCGCAGGTCCGCCTGCCCAGCCGCCTGCACTGCTATGCGTATGCGTAGCGCTGAAATAAATCTGCTCGCGTCTGAAACCCAGCTTCCCCAAGGTCGGAATCACCTGCGCTACCACCAACGGAGGGGCAATCAGTAAATCCATCGTAATCATGGCAACCTTTTGTCGGCCATTATCCAAAACAACAGACCGCACAAAAATACTATCATGCACACCCGCCGCCGGATTATCCCGGAGACCATACCCGGCTATATAAGTATCATTGTTTGTTGGGATACTTTCTTTACTCCATCCTCCTTTAAGCCCTTTTCCATAGCCACCGCCAATTTTAAGCGCATTGAGCTTATGCCTGGTAGCCGCATAATAATCAGTCTCTTCCAGCGGCCGGGTCTCAGTAAAAGTAAGCAGACTAACCGCCAGTATCAATACTACACCAATAAACCAGGCAAGAATTTTAAAGAGTTTTTTCAATGGGGTGGTTGATTTTAGTTAATTTGTGTCTTGTCCTGAAATAGATTTATGTTGTCTCATTTCAGGATAGGACATTTTGGCTAAAGCCAAATTAGACGAGAAACTATTAATATTCCACCAGCTAAAGCTGGAGGCAATTGAGAAAGCAATTTAATCAATAGCCCCCATTTTCAAATGGGGGTAAAAGAAAAAATATCCCTTAATGGCTTTAGCCAAACAATTTTATGCCTCTTCAGGGTATTATATGGAGTGTCGTAACACTGAATGCGTAAGCAAAAGCTGAGGAAGGGAACTCTGAGGATTTGAGGATTAGACAATTCGAAGAAAAAACTATATATTTCTTTATTGTCTTTTTTTTAGATATTGACAATAGTTTCCTACATTTACCTTTGAAATGAGACAAACGCTCATAAATAATATCTAAAACTCTTATCAAATGAAAAATGTACGTTTTTTCAGGCTTTTAAGTCTGGCTATTTTGATGTCGATGAGCTTGACTGTGTTTGCTCAAAAGAAATCGGGAGGTATGACACTCTACACAGTCCGCAACGAAATGGGTAAAGATCCAAAGGCTACCTTGAAGCAAGTGGCAGACCTGGGTTATAAATACATAGAAGCAGTAGATTATAAAGATGGTAAATTTTATGGAATGACTCCTGACGAATTCAAATCTTATGTGAAAAGCCTTGGGCTGAAACCTATCTCGGTTCACATGGGCTCTATGACTTTAGACAATGCCGATAAACTCGTAGCAGACGTAAAAGCTGCCGGGTTTAAATATTTTATCGCTCCTGTACCACCTATGGGCATGTTTAAATATGACCCAAAGGCCAAAAGTTTAACGATGGACCCTGATGTAGAAAAACTGGCTAATATCCTGAATATAATAGCACATAAAGCAAAGGATGCCGGATTGGAGTTTCTATATCACAATCATAATTTTGAGTTCGAAAAGAACAAAGACGGTATAGTACCGATAGATTATCTGCTGGAACATCTGGACGCTAAATATGTGAATTTTCAGATGGACTTATATTGGGTAACCAAAGCAGGCGTTGACCCGGTGGCTTATTTCAAGAAATATCCGGGACGTTTTAAAATGTGGCACGTAAAAGACATGGATTCACAAGAGCGATTTGCACCAGTAGGACAAGGGAAAATAGATTTCAAGAGAATCCTGGATAACAAAAAACTCTCTGGTATGAAATATTATATAGTAGAACAAGACCAGACTTTCGACGGCATGAAACCATTCGAAGCGCTTAAATTAAGCAAGGAAGGTTTGAAGAAGTATGGGTTTAATTAATTAGAGTAGAATTCTGTTTCTTCCTGAAATAGGTTTACATAAACTTATTTCAGGACGAATCATTTTGGCTAAAGCCAATTAGTCGAGATGTTTTGAATATTCTCCAGCTAAAGCTGGAGGCAATTGAATCAACTCAATAGCCCCGCGCGGGGTTCGCCCATTTTTAAATGGGGGGTAACAGAAAACAATTATCCTAATTGGCTTTAGCCAAAATCTTCCACTAAAGCATCGGATACCGCGCCACCTAACGCCCTTTCGTCTCTTTCCCTTTGCCCACACAAACATTTTTCGTATTTTCCGAAAAAAATCACTGAAATCAACATTCTGATACAAAACATGAAAAAAATCTCCTCGCTATTTTTAATACTCTTATTAGCTTTGGCAGGCATTCAACCTACTCTGGCACAAAAAGTACATGTTACAGACACCGACCCAAGCATCAAGCCCGGAGACGACTTCTTTATGTTTGTCAACGGGAAATGGTATAATTCTGTAGAGATTCCATCGACCCAAACGGGTGTGGGGTCATATTCGTTTCTGAATTTCCCGCAGCGTATACGTATGCAAGGGATTCTGGACAGTGTGTCTGCTACTAAAAATCCTGCAGGGAGTATTGAGCAGAAAGTGGGAGATTTTTATGCCTCCGGTCTGGACATCGCTACTATCAATAAACGTGGTTACGAACCTATCAAGCCTTTGTTGAAAAGCATTGATGGAATTAGGGATATTGCTTCGTTGATGAAATTCGTAATAGCACAGCAAAAGTTTAATAATGGGTCTATCATCGGGTTTCGTGTTGGTCCTGATATTAAGAAGAGCTCTATAAATATCGTTAATTTGGCCCAAACTGGTATAGGATTACCCGAAAGAGATTATTATTTCAGAACCGATTCTTCAACCATTGGTATTCAGAAGGCTTATAAAAGTTACCTGACTACGCTGTTTGTATTATCTGGTGCTGAGGCATCGGCTGCCGCTAAAATGGCTTCTGCTGCTTATGCCATTGAGAAAGAGCTGGCTGGATCTCATAAAACCAATATTGAGCGAAGAAATGTACAGGCCAATTACAACAAACTGGCGCTGTCTGCCATTGCCGCCAAACAACCAAATATAGGCTGGGAGACTTATTTTAATGGTTTGGGTTTGAAACTTGACTCGCTGAATGTACAGCAACCTGCCTACTATGACCGCCTGAACGCTTTACTGGCATCGGCTTCGATAGAGGACTGGAAGGCTTATCTAAAAGCAAAATCATTGGTAGCTTCTGCCGATTTTCTGAGCGAGCCTTTTACCAGGGCATCTTTTGAGTATTCAAAGATTCTGACAGGGCAGGCTACACAAAAACCACGCGGCGAAGAAATAACCGAGGCTGTTGACCGTTCACTCGGACATTTACTGGCGCAATTGTATGTAAAAAAATATTTTCCGGAAGAAGCCAAGAAACGCATGAGAGTATTGGTAGATAACCTGAAAACAGCTTTTGAAGCCCGCATTACAAGGCTCGACTGGATGAGCGATTCGACGAAAGCCAAGGCCAAAGAAAAACTATATGCTTTCACCGAAAAAATCGGTTATCCGGATAAATGGAGAGATTACTCAGCCGTAAAAATCAACCGTGGGACTTATTTTGAAAACCGTCTGGCTACCAGTCAGAATGATTTTAACTATATGGTCTCAAAATTCGGCAAGCCTGTTGACCGTACCGAATGGGGGACTACTCCGCCAACAGTGACGGCATACAATAACCCGCCATTGAACGAAATTGTTTTTCCGGCGGGTATTTTGCAACCGCCTTATTTTGATTTGAATGCTGACGATGCGTTGAATTATGGTGGAATAGGAATGGTGATTGGGCATGAGATTACGCACTCATTTGATGATCAGGGAGCGCAATTCGATAAAGTGGGCAATGTAAGAAACTGGTGGACAGCAGATGATTTTAAGAAGTTTAAAGCCAGAACCCAGCAGGTAATAGACCAGTACAATCAATATACTGTATTGGATTCGGTACATGTAAAAGGAGCCTTGACAGTAGGCGAAAACACTGCAGATATAGCAGGGATAGCCATTGCTTTTGATGCCTTTAAACTGACCCAACAATACAAGAGTGGTGAAAAAATAGATGGGTTTACACCGGAGCAACGTTTCTTTATTTCCATTGCCAGAATCTGGCGCGTAAAAACCAAAGACGCCTATATGCGCATGTATGTAAACACTAATCCGCACTCACCCGCCAAATGGCGCGTAAACGGGCCTTTGATGAATTTTACACCTTTCTATAAAGCATTTAATGTACAACCGGGGGATAAAATGTATAAGCCGGAGGCGGAGAGGATTATTGTTTGGTAGGGGGAAGGGTTGTATTTATAAATGTTTTTCTTCTTAACACATAGTGGATTTAAGTCCGATTTCTGAAAGGGTTGCTACAAAGAAAGCGACCCTTTTTTTTCAAAAAAAACTCAGAGGCTCGTTGCTTACCATAGACTTCACGGATGGGAGATTCTGAGGGAAAACGAATGATTTCCAGTTTAATTTTTGACTCAAATAATCTTAACCATAAAATATGTTATTGAAATAATAATTCTCAATTCATTAATGTTTTTAAGTGCCTGCATTTTGTGTAATTTCTAAGATTATAAACAATCATTGAATACGGGTATTCTGCTTCAATTTTATCTTTTAACTGCTTAATATAATTATCGGCCATTTTGGGAAGATCAATATTATAAAAAGTCTCAAAACTCGTATTATTGTCTGCCCAAATCGCTTTATTCATTTTTTGGAAAATTATATGAGAGACAAAGGCATTTCCGTAACGATAAATGCTTCTTTCTCTACCTTCTTTTTTTAATGCTAAATCGTTCATTTTTTCTGATACGAATCTATATATTTTTACAGCTTTAATAATTTTCTGGGCAGATATATTTTGGTTGAATAAATCTGAATATGGTGGTTTTGTAACGTCTTCCCAAAATTTACCTGATTCTTTTTTTACCATTGTGGAGTAGTCAACATTAGTAAAAAGAGATGCTAAGCTAAAAGCTACCTCCTCTAAAAGATAATTATGTTCATTTGCTACTACTTTCTCATCAGTTCTTTTATAATGATAGTCAATATTTTCAAGCTTGAGTTCAATTTTTATACGAGCTTGTTCCGTATCAAGAGACACAAAATCTTTCTTCTCAACTTTATTTTGTGTGTTTGTTGCAATAGTAATTCTTTGTTCAAAGCCTTCTGGACTTTCTTCTAAAGAAATAAATTTAACAAGTACTTTAACTTTGCTTAACTCATTTGGATTGCTATTATATAAGGAACCTATTGAACCAAATGTTTGAGCGCCATTAACAACTGATATTCCGTTACAAGTAAACGCACCAATCGTTTTATCGCTTCCCCCAATAGGTTTCTTTTTTATGCTATCACATAAAATTGTAATGCCATTATTAAAATAAATAAAATTATCTGGTTCTGTTTTGATGGTTTTTATGATTTCATTGTTAACAGAGGATGTCCCTAAAAAACTTCGAATATTTTCTACAAACAATCTCCTTCCATATTTTTCCCAAAGAATCCCTAAATCAGAACCTGTAATTTGTCCATAATAGGATTTATAAGGATCATCAATATGGCCCCAATTTGAAATCATTATATCTTCATTTATTGGGGTATTACCAACACCAGTTTCCAACCCTTTATATACCTTATCTATATTAAAATCCGAAAAAAATACTATTTCTTCAGTATCATTTTGTTCTTCAAGCAAATCATTAATTGAAGTTCTATTATGAGAAGATAATTCTTTTCCTGTATAAGCAAATAAAGTCTGAATCTTTACAGCTGCATCATCCAATGCTTCTAAGATGTCATCTTGCTTAGCATTTACTTTTGCATTAAATCTAGAGAAATCTCCATCTATCAATTTTTTAACTCCCTTCGAGAATTTTTCTACATCTCCATTGTCAATTCCTCCCATACCACTTTCAATAAATTTAGACTGTATTAACCATAGATTTTTAGAAGCACTATCAAAATAGATTGCATCAATACCGTTGTCATCGTATCCATCAGTAACTGATTTACCAGCATCTTCTATGCTAACCCCACCTTCTACCGTTAATGCGTACGCTGCTAAAGCCCTTGAAAGGAAATGTTTTTGTTGTTCTTCTATTGGTTTATTGGAGATGTCTGAAATGTCAATTTTACCTTTGAAAGTCTTATCAAGATAATTTTTAATTCTATTTACAATTATTTTGCTCATTCGTTTTGCTTAGTTACTAATGCCTTTAAGGTTAATAATATTAAATTTGAAAATCTATATTATTCAAAAAGCAATCATTTAAGAGTTTTTATTTGTTACCTATTTTCAACAATAGTAATACTAAATATTTGAAAAGAGAAATAAATTTATTATTCGGTCGTTTATGAGGTAGTTAATAAAATGAATCCTAACACCAAAGCTGTTGAAATAAAAAATTAGTATAATTATCAATCCTTTACAAAGGCCTCACCCAGTGTCATTCCAAACTGTTTTTTAAAGGTAAATGATAAGTGAAATAAGTCTGCATAACATGAGGTTGAGGTCTCTATCCTTATAGCTAAGCCCTTGCTCGCAGTGTCCCTTACGTGCCTTCGGGAGACACTTAAGGGACGAAAATATTATTTACCATACACTCTCACTCTACTTATACCCCTTAATAACAGTCAAAAAAGCACTATACTGTCCCCAATACAAAAGTGGGCTTCAAAATAAAAAGAGCTAACTCAATTTAAATTTGTAAGACAGTGTGTGACCTTTTAAGTATTGGTATGTTTATTAGCACAATACAAGTTTCTTATAATAGAATAAACCCCCTTATTTGCACTTAATCGATTAAGTGCAAATATATTTTTTTATAATTGCAGTTGTGCAAGTATAAAGCAAGCGAAAATAGATATGCTAACAAATGAATTTCGTAGAATTTGAGCGGTGTTTTTTGCTGAATATCCTCATCTCACTCACATCCCATAATAACAGCCAAAAAAAGTACTAAACCTCTCAGCCACAAACCCGGGTTTTAATATAATAGCCCTACCTACCCGCCTCAAAAGAAATATTAGGCACAGGCATATAATCATGCTTACCTATTTTTTCGAATAATTCTAAAGTACAGCCTAAAATTCTTCCCCACCACCCATTGCTTTTCACAAGAATATTTTATTAATTGGGGTGTAAAATTAATGATTCAAATGAAGAAACTTTTGTTAGTTAGCTTATCGATTTTATTTGCATTAAACATTTATGCACAGACAAGGGTAGTGAGAGATGAAAGTGGTGCTATGATAACCGAGGTCGATTATCGGACCGAAAAATTATTACGTTATAAAGGAAGTGTCTTTTTTAAAGATTCGGTAGAATTAGGTACTTTTTCGATTGCTGGTGGACAAAAACTTCAGAAACCTGTTCTTTTCGATGTAATGAATCAGAGTTTTCTGGCTGAATTTGATACTAAAATAATACCTTTAAGAAACACTGATTTACAATTGGGTAATCGCTTTTTCAGGAACATAAATGATG
>CALRLS020000257.1:0-7639 GCA_943368815.1 Cyanobium sp. NIES-981 | reverse complement strand
ATAGATAAAAACATCAATGGAGATGTAGTTTTTTCGCCGGGTTATACCGTTGGATTGCTTGAACAGGAACCTCAGCTTGACCCAACCAAAACCGTGAGAGAAATAGTAGAAGAGGGTGTGCAGGAGGTGGTAGATTTATTGAAAGAGTTTGATGATATTAACAATGCTTTTGCTGAACCCGATGCAGATTTTGATAAATTATTAGCCAGACAAGGAGAGGTACAGGAGAAACTGGATCAAATGGATGCATGGGAATTGGATACCCGATTAGAGCGTGCCATGGATGCCCTGCGTTGTCCGCCGGAAGATGCAAAAGTTGAAACCTTGTCAGGTGGTGAAAAACGTCGGGTAGCACTTTGTCGCTTGTTGCTTAAACAACCCGACGTACTATTATTAGATGAGCCTACCAACCATTTAGATGCCGAGTCGGTGTTATGGTTAGAAGAACATCTGCGCCAATATAAAGGAACTGTCATTGCTGTAACCCACGACCGTTATTTTCTGGATAATGTAGCAGGTTGGATTCTGGAACTGGATAGAGGAGAGGGGATTCCGTGGAAAGGTAATTATTCTTCGTGGCTGGAACAAAAACAGAATCGCTTAGAAAAAGAAGAGAAAACGGAATCGAAACGCCAGAAGACTTTACAACGTGAGTTAGAATGGGTAAGAATGGCACCTAAGGCCCGTCAGGCGAAGTCTAAAGCCCGTTTGGCTGCCTACGACCGTATGGTGAGCGAAGACAACAAGGAAAGAGAGGATAAGCTGGAATTGTTTATTCCACCTGGGCCTCGATTGGGGTCTAAAGTAATTGAAGCCAAAGGTGTGAAAATGGGCTTTGGAGACAGACTACTATATGAAGACCTGAATTTTAGTTTACCGCAAAATGGTATCGTAGGTATTATCGGACCTAACGGTGCAGGTAAAACAACTTTGTTTAAATTGATAACCGAGCAACTACAACCTCTGGAAGGAACATTTGAGGTTGGAGAAACTGTAAAACTATCGTATGTTGACCAGGAACATAACCAGTTAGACCCTGCAAAATCAGTTTATGAACTGGTGTCAGGAGGCAATGACTGGGTAATGCTAGGAAACAAACAGATAAATGCCCGTGGATACGTTAGCCGATTCAATTTTCAGGGTGGTGATCAGGAAAAGAAGATTGGCACCCTGTCGGGTGGTGAAAGAAACCGTGTGCATCTGGCAATGATGCTTAAAGAAGGTGGAAACCTGCTTTTATTAGATGAGCCTACCAATGATCTGGACGTGAATACGCTCCGTGCTTTAGAAGAAGGTTTGGAGAACTTTGCAGGTTGTGCCGTAGTTATCTCCCATGATCGCTGGTTTCTGGACAGAATCGCAACGCATATATTAGCCTTTGAAGGGAATTCACAGGTATACTGGTTTGAAGGTAACTTCTCTGATTATGAAGAGAATCGCCGTAAAAGATTAGGCATTGATGCAACTCCTAAGCGGATTAAGTATAAGAAATTGCAGTAGACCCCACACCCTAAATCCCTCTCCCCAACAGTGGGGAGAGGGACTTTAACCCCCTTCCCCACTGTTGGGGAAAGGTTGGGGATGGGGTCTCTTAATGTTTATTTCTGCCTGAAAAATACTGTGATGATAACACCTTCAAAACCAAAGTTTTCGCGTATTTTATTCTGTAAGAACCTTTCGTAAGCCTCTTTGACATACTGAGGTAAATTACAGAAGAATACAAACGTTGGCGAAGGGGTTGGTAGCTGTAGACAATATTTGATTTTGACCTGCTTACCTTTTAGCATTGGTGGCGGTGTATTTTCAATGATTGGCAACATTACCTCGTTTAATTTCGATGTAGTGATTTTATGGGTTTTGTTTTCATGCACTTCCATGGCTTTCTCAATTACCTGAAAAATGCGTTGTTTTTCTAAAACCGATGCGAAAATGACAGGCATATAATTCATTGGGGCAATACGCTCCAGAATCTCCTTTTTCATTACATCAGCAGTTTTAGAATCTTTTTCTACCAGATCCCATTTGTTAATCATTAACACAATCCCTTTTTTAGCATTATGGGCGTTGGCAATGATACTAATATCCTGCGCTTCTATTCCTTTGGAAGCATCGAGCAGAATAATACAAACATCCGAATCCTCTAAAGCTTTGATGGATCGTAAAACCGAATAAAATTCGATGTTTTCGTGCACCTTTGCTTTTTTACGGATACCAGCGGTATCTGTCAGAATAAAATCTTTGCCGTAGAGCTTGTAGTGCGTATCAATGGCATCACGTGTGGTACCTGCTATATCAGTTACAATACTTCTGTCTTTACCTGTAAGGGCATTTAAGAACGAGGATTTTCCAACATTCGGACGACCCAGAATCGCAATTCTTGGTATGCCCTCATTCGGATTTTCGATGCCATCGCCTTCAAATGCTTTTACTACATCGTCCAGCAAATCACCTGTACCACTACCATCAGTTGACGAGATGGCATAAACCTGATCGCTTAAGCCTAATTCATAAAACTCAGATGCTGTTTGCTGACGCTCAAAGGTTTCGGCCTTATTAGCCACTACAAAAACAGGTTTTTTTGAACGGCGTAACACATTAGCAAAATCTTTATCCAAACCGGTGAGCCCGGTCATAGTATCTACTACAAATAAGATAACGTTCGATTCTTCAATGGCAATTTCAACCTGTTCACGGATGGCCTCTTCAAATGTATCTTCTGAACCCACTACATAACCACCTGTATCAATAACTGTGAAATATTTTTCTGTCCAGACTGCATGGCCATAGTGTCGGTCACGTGTAACACCCGGCATATTATCTGTGATAGCCACACGGCTCTCAATAAGACGATTAAAAAGTGTAGATTTACCGACATTCGGTCGGCCTACAATTGCAACAATATTTGACATAAACCCCTGACCCTCAAAAGGGTGTTAATTATATATGAAGACCTCTTAAAACAATAAACAAACAATTTTTCCAAACACAAATAAAGAGAGAGGTCTGTGTTCTCTTAAAGCATTTGGCTTAAATGGGCTACAAAGATAGGGAAAACAGAGGAAATTCTGTTGAGTATCAACACAGTACAATGGCTTTGGGTTCACCTGTACTTAAAATATTCCCTGAATATCCTGCAATGAAATCAAAGCAATGGCCACAATAGCCAATAATAAACCGACTTTATTCAGGCTGGTAAGCTTCTCTTTAAAAAACATCCAGGCAATAGTAGCCGATACCAGAATAACCCCAATATTATATAAAGGATACACAAATGCACCGCTATTGCCAAAAGCCGAAAGGGCATGTATCAGAAAATAGAAAGACAGAAAATTAGGAACGCCCAGCGTAAGACTGGCCAATACGTTTTTCCCTTCAATTTTTTCTTTGCCTCTTAATAACTGAATAATTAAGGCAACAGCCCCGGCTATAACAGCCCCTAATACCATTACTAATGTAACTGGCACTGTACGGTCGGGAGAAGTAATGTACTTCAGATTCAGGTAATTAATCGCTGTATTAGTGATACCATAAAGCAGGAAAACGGCAATAGGTAACAAGAAATCAAGTCCTTTGCCCTTGATTTTTTCGTTACCCGGTTTATAGGTACTTAGCCCAACGGCAACCACTGCAAGAAACAAGCCCAGATAATTAAGCCAGTCGAAAACTCGTCCGTTGCTTTTTAGTATAAAAAGGCTGAAAATGACCGGAATAACCAAAGAGATATTATTAGCCAATGAGGTAGCCGTAATTCCCATTTTCTGGGTTGAAATACCGGATAGAATGAAGGTAATGATGAAACCAACCCCCAAAAACAAAGCATAATAGGGCCAGTCTTCAGAGAAATTCAGTTCAAAATGTTGTCCGTCGGGCATCAATGCCAGCCCTGTCAGGAAACAGACCGGATAGTTGAAAGCAATTGCCTGAAATGTACTAATCTGGTATTTTGGATAAATACGAAAATTAATCAATAGCAATACCGAGAAAATGATACTAAGAATAAGGTAAATCATAGTGATTGATAGGCTTGTTTATTCATACCCGAATTTCTCTAATTTATTTCGTTTATTTCTCCAGTCGGGTTCAACTTTGATGTATTGTTCCAGAAAAATCTTTTTGCCAAAAAACTTTTCCATTTCCTTACGCGCTTCAATACCTACTTTCTTGATTCTCTCGCCTTTATGACCCAATAAAATAGCACGTTGCGTAGTGCGCTCCACATAAATTTCGGCACTTACCACAATCATATCTTCTTTTTCCTTAAAACTATTCACCACTACCTCGCAACTATAAGGGACCTCTTTTATATAATTGGTAAAAATCTTTTCTCTGATGATTTCGGCCGCAAAGAAACGCTCGGGTTTGTCCGTCATTTCATCTTTCGGGAAGTAGGGTGGGTGGTTAGGTAAAAAAGTGATTATTTTATCTAGTAATCCACCAACATTCTGCTGATGCAAGGCTGATATGGCAATTACCTCAGTAGATTTGAAATTTTCTTTCCAATAATTAAGCTTTTCTTCAATCTGCTCAGGCTTGGCTAAATCTATTTTATTGACAATTAATAAAATAGGCGTTTGCGTATGCTGTAATTTTTCGATGACATCGTTTTCGTCGTGTTTTTCGAAAATATCGGTCACAAACAAGATAACATCTGCGTCTTCAAGAGAGCCGTGTACAAAGTGCATCATTGATTTATGCAGTTCGTAAACCGGCTTAATTATACCGGGGGTATCGGAGTAAACTAATTGAAAATCAGTGCCATTATGCACACCGTTTACGATACCCATAATACGGTGACGGGTTGTCTGAGCCTTAGAAGTAATAATAGAAAGGCGCTCGCCGACTAATATGTTCATCAGGGTAGATTTACCCACGTTTGGTTTACCGACAATACTGATAAAGCCAGCCTTATGATTTGGAGAAACTATATCCACAAGAAAAAATATTTGTTTTTTTGCAAAGATAGTTTTTTTATTTCGGAAAAAGCCTTACCTTTGCAGTCCGATTTAGGAACAACATCGCGGGATGGAGCAGTTGGTAGCTCGTTGGGCTCATAACCCAAAGGTCACAGGTTCGAGTCCTGTTCCCGCTACACAGATTATCAGGCAGTTACGTGTTAAAAACGTAGCTGCTTTTTTGTTTGGTACAACATAGGTAACACAATTTTAAATTTGCTCAAATCATGGATCATGCGTAAAAGCAGGATTTGATATTGGCTATGCTAACACTCATGTAGATGGTAGCAAAAAATGCTGAATAACCTGACGGTTCACCTTGCGTTCGGCATGCCAGACTTCATAGTTTTTCTGCAAATTTACCCAAAACTGGGTAGTATTGCCAAATGCTTCTGATAACTTAACCGCCATTTCAGGGCTTATTCCTGCCCGTTGGTTAAGAATAGCCGACAGGTTGGCGCGAGCAATGCCCAGACCTTTCGCTACCTCTGTAATAGTCAATCCTCTTTCGTTGGTATAATCTTCCCGTAAGATTTCCCCGGGATGCACTGGTGGTAAGTTGCGTTTTAACATGGTTTCCTCCTTTTAATGATAATCTATATAATCAAGGTCTATACATTCCCCTCTTCAAACCTGAAAATGATGCGAAAATCAGGCGTTACCTTGATTGACCAAAATTCAGCCATATCGCCTGTTAACTTATGTATTCCTTGCCCCATCTGCATAATATCATCTGTTGATGAAATAGCATCTAACTGGTCAAGGATGCGGTTGATTTTCCGCAAAAGCGGGGCTGACAGTTTGAGCCATTTCCCGTCTCATAGTAAAGTAACAAACCCTTATGCCTGATAGATTCAGGCATACTACAATTGTAGCATGTAATGTGACACATTACAATAGAAAAGTAAGATATTTTATTGGGGAAATTAAATGTTTGAAGGGGCTTTATTGATACGAATAGTTTTTAAAATCACCTGAAAAGAAATACTTTTGTTTTGCAGGAGGGAGCTACCTCCCGATAGAATGGATATTATTTATGAAGATTTTCTTTGATACAGAGTTTACGGGGCTACATCAGCAGACTACTTTGATTTCTATTGCCTTAGTTAGCGAGGACAATCAATTGTTTTATGCCGAACTCACAGATTATGACAAAGAACAGGTGAATGACTGGATAGAAGCTAATGTAATGAGGCATCTGTTTTTGGTTGAGGATATGTATGAAGAAAAGCGGACATTTATAAAAGGAGATAGCAATAAGGTACGTAAAGCCCTTGAAACCTGGTTGGGGAGATTTGAAGCCATAGAAATGTGGGCTGATGTACTGGCTTATGACTGGGTTTTGTTTTGTAATCTTTTTGGCGATGCTTTTGGCATACCCAAGCAAATATTTTTTATTCCTTTCGATTTGTCAACCGCATTTAAAATGCAGAACATAGGCCCTAACATCAACCGCGAGGCATTTGTTGGTAACTTTTCTACTTCGGTTATAGATTTCCCTCTCAGCAAGCATAATGCTCTTTATGATACCTTATTACTTAAAGCTTGCCACGAAAAACTATTAGCTTCTTTTTGAACCTCAGCACCAGGAATACCTGCACTCTAAACCTATTTCTCCTCCAAGCCAAAGAGCATATAAGTCAATTCTATCTACTCTGTAAAGATGTCTGAACTATGATTTAACTGATTAATTGATTACTCTGATTTTAGTAGGGTAAATACGATAAAATTTCACCTACAATAAGCAATCATTTTTTATCACTCAAATCAGGTAAATCATAGTTTAGACAATTTCTATCTACTCTGAATGATGTATTTGTACGCAAAGACCGTTTTCATACAAGAATATGGGTATAGTCTCAATTCTATCTACTCTGAATGGTGTATTTGTACGGACTTGGACGAGTTTATAGCCTTCCACGGCGGTCTGTCTCAATTCTATCTACTCTGAATGGTGTATTTGTACGGAAGCTCAAATCTTCCCAGGAAAAAAAATCGTCGTCTCAATTCTATCTACTCTGAATGGTGTATTTGTACAAAGCTGAGAATTGATCGACATATCAAGCCTGTGGTCTCAATTCTATCTACTCTGAATGGTGTATTTGTACATCGCCCTGCAGGTGTTAATATTGGCGTTCGAGTGTCTCAATTCTATCTACTCTGAATGGTGTATTTGTACGCTCTGGTGTAAGAACGGTTCAAATCTACCAAGAAGTCTCAATTCTATCTACTCTGAATGGTGTATTTGTACAAAAACAAAATCGTTCAAATCGACGCAGAATACACGTCTCAATTCTATCTACTCTGAATGGTGTATTTGTACAATTTTAGGTGGAATCGCCTGGGCATGTATTGCTGTCTCAATTCTATCTACTCTGAATGGTGTATTTGTACAAAGGGAATTGAAGACGATAAACAAATGAAAGAACTGTCTCAATTCTACTACTCTGAATGGTGTATTTGTACGATTACTAACAGCTGGTTTGGCTTGGACTGGTTGTCTCAATTCTATCTACTCTGAATGGTGTATTTGTACATAGCGGTCGGACCAAATGGGATAGACAAAAATTTGTCTCAATTCTATCTACTCTGAATGGTGTATTTGTACAAAAAGTAGTAACCATTATTCTTATTCTGTTTGTCTCAATTCTATCTACTCTGAATGGTGTATTTGTACATTCCACGTG
>CALRLS020000256.1:0-7649 GCA_943368815.1 Cyanobium sp. NIES-981 | reverse complement strand
TCATTTCACTCTCTGATGCTCCCCAATATATTTATGATAATGAGACACTGAAAGAAATTCAGGCATGCAGGCATGTGTGGTTTTCGGGTATCAGAAATAACTATATCACTATCCCGTCTGGTAAAGAAAGTGAAATGTTCATTATCAATTTTCATAGAGGCAAAGCCTACCCCTTTGTGCAAATGCCCTTACATGAACTAACCGATTGTGTGGTAGACGGTGATCTGGTTTTAAGCCATGAGATTATGGACCTGAGAGAGATGATACAGGACGCCCCGCTTATCGTGCAGAAATTTCATAAGACCGAGAAGTTTTTATTGAAAAAATTCGCCAGTCGGCTTATTGTGAATCCATTCATTGATTATGCAGTCAATAAAATTGTGCAATCGCCAAATCAGCTATCCATTGAGCAAATTGCCAATAAGGTAGGTTATTCTCAAAAACATTTGATTCAGCTATTCAAAGAAAAAGTAGGCTTGCCACCAAAAGGTTTTCTAAAAATCATGCGTTTCCAGAAAGCGATACAGGATATAAGTACTATGCCCGTGCCGAACTGGAAAGATATTGCCTTTGAAAGCGGCTATTATGACCAGGCGCATTTTATTAACGATTTCAAGGCATTCTCCGGTTTTACGCCTAATCAATATCTTAGTAAGCAATCAGCATACCTCAATTATGTAGCCGTTGGCTGAGGTAAATTTTTTCCAATACTATCCTATTTATTTAACCTTCATTTGTAACCAAAAACACTATGGAAAAATTCTACATTAATCACTGGGCAGTGCTTGTTTGTGCCATTGCTAATTTAGCTTTGGGCGCTTTATGGTACTCTCCGGCATTGTTTTATAAAGCCTGGAAAAAAGAAAATAATCTCAGCGATGAGCAATTAAAAGCAATGAATCCAGCCAAAATTTACACTATCACCTTTATTTTGGCACTCATTACCAGTTATAACCTTGCGTTTTATCTGGGCGACAACAAAACAGATATGGTTTGGGGTGCAACTGCGGGTTTCCTGACAGGTTTTGGCTTCTGTGCTATTATCTTTACAATTGTAGCCTTATTTGAGCAACGCTCATGGAAATACATACTTATCAATGGCGGCTACATAACGGTCTATTTCACACTCATTGGCTTTATTATTGGCCTCTGGCGATAAATATATAAAAAATGATAAAAACATCAGCAGAACTGGAGCAGGAGTTTATGCAAACTGCTCAGGAAAAAACAGGCGTTTCATTAGAACAATGGTATGCTATTATTAAAGCCTCAGGATTAGCTAAACCAATGGAGATACTTAACTGGTTAAAGACTGAACACCCTTTAAATCATTTACAGGCTAACCTTTTATCGGGATTATATCTGAACAATGGCCAGCCGGTGTATCAGAACGAATCAGCCCTACTGGAGAATCAGTTTGTAAAATGCGAAGCCATGAGACCTGTATTTGAGGCAGTATCAGACAAAATTCTGACTCTGTTTCCTGATACAGTACTTATACCTAAGAAAACCTATCTTTCTTTTACAGCCAACAAAGAGTTTGCGGCAATCAATATCAAGCCTAAAGAAATCCGCCTGGGAATAGACCTTGGAACAGAGCCTTTTACAGATAGGCTACAGAAATCAAAACTAACTGGTCCAATGCCAAGAATTTCTCACATGCTTATTATCACAGATGGAAACCAATTGGATGAAACTGTGATAGCCTATTTGCAGCAGTCTTACGGTCGGTCTCATAAGAAGTGAGTGTATATTAAAGTAAAGATTCATGATTGCTTAAGATTGAGAGAACTATATTATTCTTTCAATCTTAAGCATTTTTTCTTTGGGTAGTAAAATAAACTAATTCATTCGTTTTAAAACTAAATTATTAGTTATATATTTGCTTCTATCAAAATCATAACTATTATGCTAAAAATTTACCTGACCATCACATGGCGGACTTTATTGAAACATAAGGCCATCTCGTTGATTATGATTATTGGGCTATCATTAAGTATGACTGCTTTTATGCTTATTGCCCGCTATGTATTTGATGAACTAAGCTATGATAATTTCCATGAGAATGCCGACAGGACTTATCGCATTCGTCTGAATGATTATAAAAATAAGGTATTAACCAATAGCAGCGGAAGTAGCTATCACGCAGAGGGGCCGGCCATTAAAGAATCAATTCCTGAGGTTGAAGATTTTGTGAGATTACACGGAGCCGACGGTATGCTTAACTATCGAAAACCTACTGGTGAACTCGTGAGTTTCTATGAGAAAAATAGTTTTTATGCTGATGCTTCATTTTTTAAGGTCTTTTCATTCCCTTTATTAAAAGGCTCTGCTAATCAGGTACTTCAAAGTCCAGAATCAGTGGTGGTTTCAGCTTCAATGGCAAGGAAATATTTCGGTGACGAAAATCCAATTGGCAAAATATTGCAATTAGAAAGTGAATGGCAACCCGGAAACTACATAGTAAGCGGTGTATTTGCTGATGTACCAACCAATAGCCATTTTCACTTCGATTTTGTTTTTGCTATTAATAATCTGCTTAAGAACGACCAGTTTGCCAATGGAGGCTGGTACTGGACAAATTTTGCGACCTATCTCCTGCTCAAACCTGATGCAAAAACCGTTTCAGTAGAAAATCTGATAGCTAATGTTATTGAAAAACATCTTGGCCGCCAATGGAGAAACTATAATATAAGTCAGACCATGACATTACAGCCTATCCGTGATATTCATCTCCATCCGCTCAATAATTCAAAGATTGAACCCGGTGGTAAAATTGAAATCATCTATGTTCTGATAGTAGTTGCGCTATTGATTCTGGCCATTGGCTGGCTTAATTATATTAATCTCTCAACCGTAATGGGTTTGGAAAGAGGCAAAGAAATAGGAATCAGAAAGACCTTAGGCTCGGGAAAAAGACAGCTTGTTGCTCAGTTTTTACTGGAATCATTCATTTTTAACCTACTTGCCCTACTAATAGGTATCGGGCTTTTTCTGATAGCAACCAAGGTGGTTATTGAGGCTGACTTTAGCATTCTTTCTCAACCGGTATTTTACTTAATCGTCTTCATCGTATTTTGTTCAGGCTTTATTTTATCAGGTATTTATCCTGCCTTTTCACTGTCTTCCTTTAAACCCATGGTGGTTTTAAAAGGTCGCTTAACGACCAATTCCTCCGGTAAATTATTCCGCAATGGACTGGTGGTTTTTCAGTTTTCGGCCTCTATCTTACTGATTATCACAACCATCGTTATTAATCAGCAAATCAGATTTATGCAAAAGCAGGACTTAGGTATGAGCATAGACCAGAAACTGATTGTCAATACCCCTAAGATTCTCCGCACAGGTAGTTTCAATAATGATATGAATGTCTTTAAAGATAGAATCTTATCTAATGCAGGAGTGAAAAGCGTAACAGCTTCGTCGTCTGTGCCCGGTAGAGAAATATTCTGGTCATACGAATTTCATCGTTTTCATGAAGCCGCCAATAACTTTAAACTCTGTCGCATAGTTGCCGTTGATGAAGATTTTATCCCCGCTTATGAAATCAAAATGCTGGCGGGCAGGAACTTTGTTAAAGAAATGATTCGGGACGACAATGCCGTGATTATTAATGAAACAGCTATGCGGGCTTTTGGTTTCGCAAACCCCGAAAGCGCTATAAATCAGGAAATCGGTGATGTTTTACCCAAAAAGATTATAGGTGTAGTACAAGACTTTCATCAGGAATCATTAAAGAGCAATACCAAACCGATTGTCTTTCAACATATTCCCTGGAATAGTTCATATCTAAGCCTTACACTACAAAGCAAGGATATTAAAAATACCCTGTTCATGATTGAAGAAATTTATAAAAATGCATTCCCGAATAATGCTTTTGAGTATTTCTTCCTTGATACCTACTTTCAACAACAATATGATGCAGATGAACAATTAGCAAAGCTCTTTAACTGGTTTGCAGGTCTGGCTATTTACATTGCCTGCTTAGGCTTATTAGGCTTAGCTATGTTTACGGCCCGTAGCCGTACCAAAGAAATAGGAGTCCGTAAGGTATTAGGCGCAAGCATTAGTAGTATAGCAGTATTACTATCCAAAGATTTTCTAAAACCTGTGATTTGGGCAGTTCTGATTGCCTCTCCGATTGCCTGGTTTGCCATCCAGTGGTGGCTACAGGATTTTGCTTATAAAGTACCTGTACAGTGGTGGGTATTTGCTGCAGGAGGAATAACCGCTATTCTGATTGCGATACTAACTGTAAGTTTCCACAGCATCAAATCAGCATTAGTTAATCCGGTGAAGAGTCTAAAAACGGAATAACGAAAGCGCCCCCGACCGATGCGTCGGACCGTCCCTAAAGGGGAGTTGCTTACGCACTAGTATTTTTTAGAACTCCTCTTTAGGGGCGGTCCGCCGCGCGGCTGGGGGCTTTTAATCACTTTTAACGAACCCCCTTTAGGGACGGTCCGCCGCGCGGCTAGGGGTGTCTTTTCTTCGGTATACTTAACGAAGTCCACTTAGCATCACAAACCATTTTACCGATATACACAATCTGCCCGATATGATAGGGATAATGCGCTAATTGTCTGTTAATGGCCGCAAGAACTGTGTGGCTCTCATTCCGGATATAAATCTCTTTACCTAAATCATCTATTGTCATGCTGTCTAATGCCTTGAACAGGCAATCCCAGCCCTCATTCCATCTATTAAGTAGTTCTTCTCTTGTAGTAAAGTAGCTTTCAAATTCAGCATCTCTTTGTCGCCATTCTTTTTCGCCATCGCTTGTCAGGAAATCTGTCCAACGGGACAGCATATTACCGCACAGGTGTTTCACAATCATGGCAATACTGTTACTTTCCTCATTATACTGCCAGAACAATTGTTCGTCTGTCAGTTGAGCAAAGGTTTTTTCGCCGAGCTGTTTATAATATTCAAATTGCTTGCGAGCGCTTGTGAGATAATCTGTCATAATAAATTGCTTATATAACTTAAGAGGGTTGAAGCGGGAAAAAGATTTTGTTCATATCAGCACTTATGATGTATGGGGCAGCACAAATTAATCAGAAAGATGAAAAATCAAATGTCCCAATTATACTCAAAAACAATAAAGACTCCCTCTAAGGCCACTCCCATCTCTTTTTGCACAAAACCATTGCGCTCATAAAAAGCAATCCCTGCTTTGTTTTCCTTCAGACATTTGAGCCGGACTGGTTGCCCTAGTTTTTCAAGCATAGCTTTGAGAAGGATGGTACCGATACCCTGATTCTGATAGGCATTATCAATATATAGATGATGGATAAAATTATCAGGCAGATAAGCTGAAATAAATCCGGCTAACTTATCTTCTACATACGCTACTAATATGTATTCTCCGTTGGTGTCGGTATCAAAAGAAGACAACTGATAATGACTGGTATCAAACCAGGTAAATGTTGCCTGACGCACTTCTAAATATAGTTCACGCAAGGCAGGTAAATCAATCGTTTTTAGTTCAGTGATGACTATTTCTAAGGTACTATTCATGTAAAAATAAACATGTGAGGCCAAATCTATTAAGGTTTTTTAAAATGTCCAATACCCATGTTGAACAAATTTATCTACAATCAGAAATTGAAATGTTGAAATATTAAAACAAACTATTTTACCTAACTTAGCTTTTAAATATACACACGTAGTAAAATATGCACGAAGAAGCACTGAAAGAAATAGCCGGTCAGCTCAGACAACCTCATGGTGAACACGCCACAGAAGTAGGCGAAAGAATGAACAAGGGGAATTATCTAATGAATGTTGCTGCAATTGAGACCCTTGCGCCACAAGCACAGGATACTATTCTTGAAATAGGCATGGGCAATGGCTTTTTTGTAAAAGATATACTTTCTATGGACCCTTCTGTTCATTACTCAGGCTGTGATTTTTCAGAAGCGATGATTGAAGCAGCGACCCAACTCAATCAGGAGGTCGTTAACACCGGACAAGCTTCATTCATTCTTGCTCCTGCTAATAGCCTTCCTTTTGAGGAATCGACCTTTAACAAAGTCTTTACAGTTGATACTATTTATTTCTGGGAGAATCCAACTCCGGTGCTTGATGAAATAAAAAGAGTCTTAAAGCCACAAGGGCAATTATTAATAGCTTTCCGACCTAAGTGGGCAATGGAACAATATCCATTTACACAATATGGTTTTACAATGTACACTATGGAAGAATTAGTTGCCTTGCTACCAGCCAATGGTTTCGTAGTAAGCCAGTCTTTTGAAAAACAGGAGCCTGATCAGGAGATTAACGGAGAAACTGTTATTGCTGCTTTCGCAATTATACTTGCCGAAAAGATTTAGATATGTCCGTCAATGCCTTATAAATTCTTTCATAGCCATCAATAAAAAAATAGTTTGCGAGTGACTGAGGAACTATCTTTTTAAAAAATCCAATAAGTATTAAACCTACAGCCCTGCTGCTTATCTAAGGAGTAGTATTTCAGGTGAACTTCTATTTCACTAAAGTCTTATTTGCTCTATATAAACCATCAGAAAATTCATGAAACAGCTAGCTGTAACAGCGATAGTATTAGTGATTATTAGCTTCCTTTCCTGTCAGACGAACAACCCCAATCCTGCCAATTATGATTTTTCTTCGGTCGATGCCCTTATTGAGCAGAACGCCTCTGCGTATGCCAATCAGGTAGTTGTATTGGTCTCACAAAACGGGAAAATCATTTATAAAAAAGAGCATAACCTCACAACTAAAGATGCCAGAGCGATTGCCTCCGCCACCAAGTGGTTATCCGGAGCAGTTATCATGTCTTTGGTCGACGACGGTAAGATTTCTCTCAATGATACTGTTGGCAGGTTTTTGCCGATATTCACCCGATACCATAAAGGGAATATTACGATCCGGCAATTATTCTCTCATACATCCGGCTTTCCGGGTGACTCTCCCGAAGCTTATGAATACAACACTTCTCTGTCATTAGCCGAAGCTGTCGATTCTTTCGCTGTGCATACAGCTATGATACATACACCGGGAACTGTATTTAATTATGGCAGTATTGGTATGCATATCGCCGGAAGAATTGCAGAAATTGCTTCGGGCAAATCATGGCAGGTACTTTTTAATGAGAAAATAGCGACACCCTGTAATATGTCTGTCACTTATCTCCCACTCCGCAATCCTATCATTGCCGGAGGTGGGTTTACCTCTGCCGAAGATTACCTGCATTTTCTGGAGATGATAGCTGACAAGGGCATATATCAATCTAAACGGGTATTGAGCGAGAATGCTATTGCAGAAATGATTAAAGACCAGACCAATAATGCCCGAATTGAGGGTACCCCTTATCCAGCCAATCCGTATTCCAGCTATCAGAATAGCAATATAAGATATGGCATTGGTAACTGGCTTGATGTAGTAGACAATAAGGCTAAAGTACTGGAATCAAGTAGTCCTGGATTGTTTGGCACACACCCATGGCAGGATTCGAAAAATCACCTCGCAGGTATCATCTTTACCAAAACTGACCCAAAAATAAGTAATATGATTAGTCTGCAAATCAGAGAAAAAATAAGGAATATTGTAGAAAAGAAAACCAATTGAAAATCCTTATTAAGATTTAAGATATAGCGATGCAATCAATATTAATTACAGGCGGAACA
>CALRLS020000255.1:0-7675 GCA_943368815.1 Cyanobium sp. NIES-981 | reverse complement strand
GCCCAAAGTCCGCTGACTGAACAGGTAAGAAAATACCGCCAAACCAATGAGCATGCTTTTTTGTCAGAGTTTATGGGTCTGCTTTCAATTCCCAACATCGTTTATGATACCGTTGGCATTCAGCAAACAGCGGCTTATATTGTAAAGATGATGGAAGCCAGAGGAATAAAGACAGAACTATTAGAGGCGAAGACAAAAGGGGTACCTCCGGCAGTGTTTGGCGAAGTAAAAGTACCCAATGCCACTAAAACGGTCATATTTTATGCACATTATGACGGGCAACCTGTAAATCCTAACCAATGGGCAGAAGGGATTGAGCCATTCAAATCAGTTTTTCTGGATGCTTCCCTGGAAAAAGGAGGAAAGATTATTCCGGTTCCGAAACCAACAGATGCCATTAACCCTGAATGGCGAATTTATGGCAGAAGTGCCTCTGACGATAAAGCAGGGGTTTTTGCCATATTGTCAGCTTATCAGGTATTGAAAAATCTTAATATACAGCCTTCCGTAAATATCAAATTCTTTTTTGAGGGCGAAGAGGAAGCAGGTTCAACTCATCTGGCTGAAATACTGGAAAAACACGCCGATAAACTTCGTTCAGATCTCTGGCTTATCTGTGATGGCCCTGTGCACCAGTCAGGGCGTAAGCAAGTGGTTTTTGGTGTAAGAGGCGACGTAAACATGGAAGTAAAAGTATATGCTTCTAAAAGACCCTTGCATAGCGGGCATTATGGTAACTGGGCGCCTAATCCTGCTATGATGCTGGTTAAATTGCTGGCCACAATGAAGGATGATGACGGGCGGGTATTAATTAAAGGCTTTTATGACGATGTGATTCCTTTTACAGAAACCGAAAAACGAGCCATTGCCAATGTTCCTTCTGTCGATGAGCAGATGCGAAACGAACTTGGCTTTATGAAACCTGAAGGAGGGGGTAAATTGCTGGTAGAATTAATCAATCTGCCGTCTCTCAATATCAATGGTATTGCCAGTGCCAATGTCGGTAAAATGGCAGCCAATGTGATTCCGACCTCGGCTACGGTTGCTTTAGATTTACGACTGGTTCTTGGTAATGATGTGCAAAGACAAGTACAAAAAGTAGTAGACCATATTAAAGCGCAAGGGTATTATGTAAGCCGTAACGAGAGCATTACGGAAGAGGAACGCATGAAATACCCGATGATTGCCCGTGTGCAGGTAGGTAAAGGTTACAACGCCCAACGTACAAAAATGGATTTACCTATTGCACAAAATGTAATAAAAGCCATACAGTCGACCGTTAAAGAAGAAATTGTATTGATGCCTAGTCTCGGCGGAAGTTTACCATTATTTTTGTTTGAAAAATATCTGGCAACACCTACTATTACAGTTCCGATTGCCAATCATGATAATAATCAACATGCTGAAAACGAAAATATCAGGATTCAGAATATCTGGAATGGTATTGAAACCTATGCAGCGCTGATGAAAATGTAAGAAAACCTCACCCCCAACCCCTCTCCAACAGTGGAGAGGGGAGTAAAAAGTCCCTTTCTCCACTGTTGGGGAAAGGGATTTAGGGTAAGGGGTCTTGTTTATACAAAGTTTTATATAAACACATTCAACTCTGATGACAATGAAAAAGTTATTTTCAATTTTTGCTGTTGCTGCCATGCTGTTTGCCTTTACTTTTAATGACGACCTGGCAGATAGTATCGTTAATCAATTTAATAAATATGCAGATGCCTATCCGCAGGAAAAAGCCTATCTGCATTTAGACAAACCCTACTATACAGCCGGAGAAACCATCTGGCTGAAAGCCTATCTGATAGAAGCAGCAACGAATATACTCGATACGGCAAGCATACCCCTCAACGTAGAATTGATTGATAATCGATTGGGGATGATAATCAATAAGAAAATCCTGAAACTGGAAGGAGGAATGGCAGCGGGTGATTTTGAATTGCCTGATAGCCTGCATTCGGGTTATTATAGCCTGCGGGCCTATACCAACTGGATGCGGAATTTTGATACAGACCTGATGTTCAGCAAAGATTTCAAAGTACATAAAATCGGTGAGGAAATCCTGCCTGTTAAATTCGATGCACAGGACATTGACTTTCAGTTTTTTCCGGAAGGAGGGCAGATAGTAGAAGGTATGGATAATAAAGTGGCTTTTAAAGCAAGCGATAGAGTAGGAAACGGGATAGATGTAAGCGGAATGATTGTGTCTGATAAGGGCGATACCCTCATGATATTTCAGAGTGAGCATTTAGGGATGGGCGTGTTTAATTTCAAAGCCATGCCGGGTGAAACGTATAGTGCAAAAATAAAGTACCGGAACGTATTTGAGAAAGAGGTATCCTTACCGACTATCGAAAAACAAGGCTTTGTGATGGGTTTGGAAGCCGTAGCTGATAAAAACCTGATGCGCTTATATGTGGGGCATAATTATAATAAACCTAAAAGCACTACCACCGGTGACATAGTGATAGTGGGGCAGTCGCAGGGGAAAATCTGTTATTTAGCCCGGACTCCTGCCAGTAACAAAGCTATGTTTGTGAAGATACCTAAAGACAAGTTTCCGGAAGGAATTGCGCAATTTACAGTCTTTGATGAAACAGGCAGGCCAAGGTGCGAACGGATTGTATATGTCTATAAAGACGATTATATAAATATAAACGTGACCCCGGATAAAAAAGTCTATTTACCTAAAGAAGAAGTAAAGCTTGAAATTGAAGCAAAAGATATGGACGGGAAACCTGTAGAAGGTAATTTCTCGGTGGTGGTTTCGGATGGTAAACAGGTATTAATGCCGGCACATGAAGAGAATATCCTGACTTATCTTCTATTAAGCTCAGATGTAAAAGGAAAGGTTGAGCAACCTGATTATTATTTCTTACAAAACAAACCGGAAGTACGCCGTCACATGGATATTTTGCTGCTGACACAAGGATGGAGACGTTTTAAGTGGGATGATATTCTGAAACCAAATGTAGCCGAACCACGTTTTATGATAGAGAGTGGTATAGGTATTACGGGTGAAATTACGAGGCAGAGCGGTAAACTATTTGAGAAACCCATCAATCTCACGTTTATGATGTGGATGGAAGACGGAAACCGTCAGTTTGGCATGGGAGAAGCGGCCGTCGACGGGACTTTTTCTCTGAACAACCTTGATTTTAATGGTACCAGTAAAATCCTGATTCAGGCAGTGGCAGGTAAATTAAACCGCAATACAAAGATTTTTATTAATAAGCCGCAACCACCTTTAATCAGGCAGGAGCCTGTTCCGTTTAATCCGATTATGTTTGATGAAAATGATTTAGCAGATTATCTGAAGAGAACAGGAGATGCTCTGGCCATAGAGAAGATATTGAAAGACAAGAGAAACCGGCTTTTACAAGAGGTGGTAGTAAAAGCAAAAAAACAAGCAGAGCGGGAAGACAGAGTGCTATATACTCATGCTTCTAATACCATAAAAGTAACACCTGATATGCAGGTTTCAGGAAATGTATTGGATTTATTAAGAGGACGAGTGCCGGGTGTACAGGTATCAGGGAGTTCAATGGATCCAACTGTTATTATCAGGGGAATAAGTTCGATTACGGGCTCATCAGAGCCGACATTTTTATTGGATGGAATGGCGGTCGATAAGTCAATGATTATATCAATCCCGGTGTTTGATGTAGACAGGATTGATGTCTTAAAAGGGGCAGATGCAACTATTTATGGTTCAAGAGGGGGAAATGGAGTAATATCGGTTCTTACGAAAAGAGGAAGTTCTGGCCAGAGTGGACCAGCACAAGGCATAGAAGTAGTAGAAATAAACGGGTATGCTGTAGCCAAAGAGTTTTATACTTCGAATAATACCCAAGCCAGAATGGAAGACTTTCAGCCAAGCAACAGCCCTGATTACAGGTCGACTATTTTCTGGGCCCCAATGGTAAGAACCAATGCCAATGGTAAGGCAACGCTTTCTTTTCTCAATTCCAATGCAGAAACAAATGTTGATATAAGGGTGGAAGGAATGGCCTTTGTAGGGATGCCTGCAAGGGCAAAAAGTAGCTATTCAGTAAAAAAATAGTTATATTAGCTATAATTATAGGTCTGTTTTGGTTTTAATCAGAATCAAATGCGGGATTTATTGCAAAACCAAGAAAAAATTTTACTTTTGTTTGATTCATCGATGAGAATATGTAAATATGCCCGGAAAATGAATGGAATAAAATTCACTTCAGCATACTAATAAATGATTTCTAAAAAAGCAAAATATGCACTAAAAGCTTTGAAACTCCTTTCTGAAAGGTATGAATTGAAGCAACCGGTTCTTATTGCTGAAATAGCCGAAAAAGAGAATATTCCAAAGAAATTTTTGGAAGCTATATTGCTCGAACTGCGTAATAATGGAATACTGCATAGCCAGAAAGGCAAGGGAGGGGGGTATCAGTTAAGACTTCCGCCTGAGCAGGTAACTATTGCAAAAATTGTCAGAATCGTTGATGGGCCAATTGCACCGATGTTATGTGTTTCATTACACTTCTATGGCAAATGTGATGATTGTGATGATGAAGTAAGCTGCCGTATAAGACCAATTATGGAAAGAGTAAGAGATGCTAATCTGGCAGTTTATGAGCATACCACATTGAGAGATCTTCTGGAAGAAACGCCGCATCTTGCGGCTCATGTATAAAAAAAATGAAAATAGCCCTTGAAAGAGGGCTATTTTTGTGTAAAAATATGTTGGTCGATTTAGAAGCGGTAAAACCTAAAGGATGATTAGAAAAAAGAGAGGCAAATCCTCTTCCATGAGAGCCCCTCTTTTTCTGAATTCGTGCTTATGTATATAATCCCCTTACCATAACATGTATAAATTAGACGCGGTTTTGCGCCGTTGGTCACTTTAAAGTAGGGGGTAAATAAGAATGCGATACAGCTTTTTTAAGACTGTATCGCATTTTCATTGTAAATTATATTTTTCACGCTCTTGACCGCTTTTTTTTCTTTTTCTCTTCAGCGGGCAGAGGCTCATTTTTTTCTATCTGCGCTTTAAATGTAAGCGTTGGTAAGTTTTTAGGGCTGACTTTCATTGGTCTGATATTCAAATGATAAGCCAGAGGTTTCAAATCTGCGGCAATTCGTGGGTCGAGCAGGGTGGCTGCATTTTTTAACCAACCGTAGGTATTAACCGGAAAAGGATTACCCTCATCATCAATTCGAAGATAAGTCATATGCAGGTGCGTATCCGAACGTTTCATGGCAGCATTATAGCCCGTACGCCCGATAATAGATATTTTTTGTCCAGCTTTTACTATATCACCTGCGTTAACATAGATTTCTTTCTGGTGCGCATAATACCAGAGTCCCCCTGTAACAGTATCATAAACCCAGATATAATTACCTCCTCTGTATTCACTTCCGGGCTGCCAGTTGTTTTCAGTTCCGATTACAATTCCGTCACTTACTGAGAGGATACTTACATAATCGCCGGTTCTGTCGTCTATGCAATCCTGATTTTTGTCTTTAATAAAAATATCATGTGCCGGATGACTGCCCTTGGCCTCCTGGTCGAATAAATCATATCCTTTGGCACGGTAGCCACTTCCGTTCCTGCCGCCAACAGCTCTGTAGTCAAAACCAAGCAAAGGAAAAAACAGACTAACCTCAGAAGAATCGTAATGGGTTGTCGGGTAGGCTTGTTTTAAGGTGAGCACGATTTGCTGGAAACGGCTTCGGGCTTCTTCGGGTGTAGCTTTATATTCACGTATATCAACCAATAGAGGTTTGAACCCATCAATTGCACTCTGGTAATCTTCGTAGGTAATGCCGGATGTGTCCTTCTGGACAATCAGAAGGTTCAGACAAAAGGCAAGAATGTTAATCATACTTTTCAATAATTGAATGGCCTGTATGTGGAAATTAAACAAATTAACCAATTATGCCGCAAATTACGTCATTTTTATCGAAATTATTGCGTGGAATTTATCAATCGGCAGGATTGAATCCAAAATTGGTATACAATCCGGGACGCGTAGTCCGGGACGCGTAGTCCGGGACGCGTAGTCTGGGAATTGGCTGATACTTAGTCAAGACAAAAGTTACCTTAACAACTAAAAGATACGATTCTGTAGATAAATGGACTGGCTTTTGAAAAAGCCTACCGTTTTTTGAACGAATACGGCTGATAAAGCATTTTCTTCTAAAAGCAGGTAAGTATTGTTCTGCATATCGTTCAGCCATCTTATAAAGGTGTAAAATCTACCCTGACGCATTACCTGAGGGAATATCTTTCTGATTACCAGTTGTGCTAAGTACAGACTAAGCAGTAGCGACTGAAAGCAGCGATAGCAGCGACAGCGAAACTATTTTTTGTTCACTGGCAAAGAATAGTCTACTCAGACTAAAAAACAGTATTAAGGTAGGAAAGCCACTGAAAATCATTAAGAGTTTCGTATAACCAGAAAGTACTTTTATATAATAGCCTGAAAGGGACTTCCGGTTTACTGAAAGAAAGGCGCTTAGATTGGATTATTACCATAATCAGTGTAAATCTTCTCAGGTTCAGGATTAGGGCTTTAAGATGATATAATCTGGGAATTGCCCCTTAAGAATTTATGAAAAAGTATTTTTCCGAATAAAAAGCCATTGTTATTGTCCTTTTGGTTCGGCATTATACTTGCTTGCTTTTATAATATATACTTGGAAAAGTACAAATAGGAAAGTACCTTTGTGGTGAGAGTAAAGATAAGGAGGGAAAGCACAAAATGAGTAAAAAAGCATCAGCAATGGAAACCATCTATGAAAAGAACCTGGGTACCAAACAAAAGGCATTGCGCATTAATCTGAACAAACAGATTTACGGCTGTTTTGCTGAAATTGGTGCTGGCCAGGATGTAGCAGCTAATTTTTTTAAAGCGGGTGGGGCATCAAATACGATTGCCAAAACGATGTCGGCCTATGATATGACTTTCTCTGATGCCATTTATGGAGTGATGGAGAATGGTCGGTACGTGTGTGAGCCCCGTTTGATGAGTATGCTTGACCATGAGTATGGCTTATTGATTGAGCGGTTGGGAGAAAAGAGGGGAGAAACCTCTACGTTTTTTGCATTTTCGGATACTGTTGCGGCATTGAATTATCATAAAACCAATGATGCACATGGTTGGATGGGTGTCAGGTTTCAGCTAACTCCTAAAGGTGGATATAACGATATTATTATTCACGTAAAAATGCTGGATAATGATAATGTATTGCAGCATCAGGCTTTAGGAACACTGGGAGTAAATTTGATGTATGGTTGTTATTTTTACCATTCAGACCCTGAAACTTTGTTGCTATCGTTGATGGATGATTTATCGAAGGACAGGATTCAGATTGACATGATTCGGTTTGAGGGTCCTGATTTCGAAGATGTAGATAATCGTTTAATGAGCCTGCGTCTGGTAAGCTATGGGTTTTCGGATATCGCTCTTTTTGGTGCCGATGGCAAGAATTTGCAACCATCTGAGGTACTTTTCAGAAAGCATGCCTTAGTACTAAGAGGGAGGTTTCGCCCATTAGTAAATGTGCATCTGGATATGCTTGAAACAGGCAGGAAGCAATTTATGCGTGAGCCTGATGTAGATAAAGATAAAGTAGTGGTACTCTCTGAAATTACACTGCAAGGCCTGAAACAAGCCGACTCGGAAATTGATGA
>CALRLS020000254.1:0-7687 GCA_943368815.1 Cyanobium sp. NIES-981 | reverse complement strand
GCCATCAATTGCCCAATAACAGTATCCAGTTTTTCAACAAAGCCGCTTGCTTCACCTATCTGCCTGAAACGGATGTTCCCCTCTTTATCTACCACAAATTTAGTGGGCAGCGCATTGATGCCGAGTTTATCACCTGCAAGATTTTCGTGGTCAAATATCACCTTGAAGTCGTAATTCCTGCTCTCCATCAGTTTTTTGGTTTTTTCTTCCGCATTGCCTCCAAATTCAGATGTATTTAAAAAGAGAAAAAGCACATCAGGTGAGTCTTTGTATTTCTTTTGCAGGTTGTACATACCCGCAAACCCATCAATACAACTACCGCACCAGGTTGCCCAGCAATCAACAACGACAACTTTTCCTTTCAACGACTCTTTTGTAACGGCAACTCCGCTCGAATCAACAAAATTGAAGAAAGGAAGCGGCTCACGGATAAGGTTAACTGGAGCACGGCTTTTAGGATTATTTAGATTAGTTGAGGAATTCGAGCCTGACGACTTATTGATTTGATCCAGAAATGCATCAATATGAGGGCTGCTTTTTTGTGATTTTACAAAGCTGATGGCTTCTTTCTGTGCCAGGGTTGTCTTGCCCGATTTCACCAGACAGTCAATATAGGCATTGTTAATTTCAGCATTCTCTCTATGTCCATAAGTAATTGCGGCTTCCCGCAAAACCGAATCGGCCATTTCCAGTTTATTGTTTTTCATTAGAACCAATCCGTAATTCTCAAAAATCCACGATGCATCCTTGTATTTATAATAATTCAATTGTTCTTCCGTCATGTCAAATACTTCAATCCAATGCTTGTAGGTCTTAAATAGTTTTACCTGGAGTCTGGAGGCTCTTTGGGCAAAGTTTTCTGCCTTATCTAAATAGGCGTCCTTATCCAATAAATCGCATGAGGCCAGATGGAAGGCAGTAAGTTGTGCTCTTTCTTGTAATTTTGCCACTTCAGTTTCCCATTCATCTATCCGGTTCTCTTGCAGGTAATATACTGCTAATTTAGCAAGCATACCTCCTCTTTTAAATTGGGTTGTCCTTCTTGAAATGGTGTCTTTCAGGTCGGCATATCTGCTGCAAAAGGCATCGTACATTTCTTTCTTTTTTGAAAAACTCTTTTCTGTGCCGAATTCTATATTAAAATACCTGTTGTCTTCTTCAATCACCGCTTGATTTTCAGGGTACTTTTCAAATCTTAATCTTTTCAATTCTTTATAAGTGGCGTTTTCATTTATTTCTGCAAAGAATTTTCCCAGAAACCTCATCTCAACTTCGGTAAGGTCATCATATAAGGTGAATCCCTGCAACTCTTTTTTGTATTGGTTTTTATTTAAGTTTTTACTGCCCTGCAAAGCAAATAAGTAAAACAGGTAGTGTTTTCTTTTCAGATAAGGGTTTTGAGCAAACTCCTTTTGATATAAGTTCAAAGCGACATCAAAATCCTTTGTGATTGAGTAAACAAAGTTTCTCCAGCCAACATGCATATCAGCCATAGATGCAAAAGCTCCTGCTACCGGCCTGCCGTTTTCATAAACAGCACTCATATAACCCTTTTCTTTATTACTATCAATTACGCCTGATGAATCATGAAATACCATCAAAAAACTCTTTGTGTCTGCCGCAACTACAAATTCAGCAGTATATTGACTGTTGCTATTCTGCATAGGAAGCACCGTGACCCTGGTCTGGTCTCTGTTCTGATAGAGGTAGCAGAAGATAGCCGATGATGAAATTTGTTTTTCAGGGCGATAGCTGATAAGCACCTTTTGCCCTGCCTTGGGCTCAGTCGGAGAAATGCTTAATGGGGTAGAAATGTTTTGCGCAGAGGCAAAGAAGTTAATAAAACAGCACAGCGTAAAAAAAAGATATTTCATATCAGTTAGTTTAGATTCAGGCAAAATTCAGAACTATTGATACTGCTAAGATAGGAAATATTCTGATGCCGTAAAATAACTTCAATAATAAGTAATAGCTATTTGATAACTTTGAGGAATTCTTCAAAAAAACGCTCAATCAGACGTTTATCTGAGGTAATGATTTCTCCGTTAGCAGACATGCCATTTCTGAATGCAATGGTTTTATGCGAAGATGTTTTCAAGCCTTGCGGAAAACTAACCCTAAGCCAATAAACTGAATCTTTTGGTATTTCTGAAATATTCTCAATCTTACCCATTATAGTTCCGTATTCCTGATAAGGGAAACTCTGAAGTTTCACGATTACCTCCTGACCCTTTTTAACTTTACCAAAATTGTATTGGCCAATATTCATCTCGCCTTGATAACCCTCGCCATCAGGCAGTATATACATTAGCTCCTGTCCTGTTTTCAATAACTGGTTTTCTTGCAAACTTGCATTAAATACAGCTCGCCCTTGCGTTGGAGCTACAACCAGATAGCGGCGTTTCCACTCTTCAAGCTCGCTTTTAAGTGTATGGATGGTTTGTACAAATGTGTTCTTTTGCTCTGTTATAGATTTATCCAATTCCAGTATCTCCTGCCGTTTCTGGTTTTGCTGCATACTATTGTTTCTAATAGCACTATTGGCTTGTTCAAAGCTTTGCTTTTTGCTTAAAACCTTGCTTAGCAGTGTATTATAGTCATTTTTTGAAATAGCATGGTCTTTTAACAACGGCTTTTGCCTGTCAAACTCATCTTCTGCCAATGCCAGATCATTCTTTACGTTTTCCAATTGATTTTGCAGGTGTATCTGCAAGGCTTCTAATTGATTCAGGTCATTTTGAATAATGCCCTTTTTTTGCAGGTATGTTCCTGTACCTATAAACGATTTTACCCGAATCCTGACTTCCTCAAAACTCTGAAATGATTTTTGCAACTCCCCCAATTGATAGTAAGCCGGTATATCGGCAGAGAAGACATTAGAGAAATTATTATCTGAAAGAATAGAGTTAATTCTCTTATCCAGATCCAGCACATCAGAATGGTTGGCTGTGCTTTCAAGATAAGCTATTATTTCATTTTTCTGCAATTGTTGGCCATCTTTCACAAATAATTTAATCAGCTTGCCTTCTATTTTTGTATTGACAGATTTTGGTAAGTTAGAGGCAACTATTTTCAAACTTCCTTTTATCAGGTCGGGGTATTTAACAATCCATGAAATAATTCCTAAAACAACAAATAAGCCAAAGAAAATACTAGTACCCCAAAGTATTATCCATGATGGTGGTGAGCTTAAAACTTCACTCACCTCTTCACTTATCAGATTTACTTCCGGAGCAGGCCTATATGGTGAAAAATCTGGTTCAAAGCCGCTGATTGGAGGAATTTCGGTTTTTCCCCCATTAAAATCTTTCAGATTCTCAGGATTTATTTTATTCGCATCAAGCATGTTTTCGGCTTCCATATTTATCCCGCTAACTCTAGCTGATTTTTAACTAGTTCAAAATATCGTCCGGCTTTTTGGGTCAAGGTAGCATGTGTACCTATTTCTGCTACTTCGCCGTGTTCAAGCACAACAATCTGGTCTGCATTTTTTACAGTGCTCAATCTATGAGCTACAATGATTACCGTTTTACCCTTGAAGAACTCACCAAGATTTCGCATAATGGTGCTCTCGTTATTAGCATCGAGAGAAGAGGTGGCTTCATCAAAAAGTATAAAATCAGGGTTTTTATAAACAGCTCTGGCTATGAGCAATCTTTGTTTTTGTCCACCGCTGATACCATTGCCTTCGGCACCTATTTTGGTATTATAACTCAATGGCAAATCAGCGATAAAATCCTGAATATTGGCTACTTCTACGGCGTGCATCAGTTTTTTTGCATTTACTTTTTCGTCGCTCACTGCAATATTATTGGCAATGGTATCCGAAAAAATATAGCCGTCCTGCATGACAGTACCACATGAAGCCCGCCATTGAGCCGGATTGATATTGTCGAGCAGGGTATTTCCAATGCGGATTTCTCCCTTTTGATAAGGATAGAATTTCAGAAGTAGTTTTAATAAGGTAGTTTTGCCACTCCCGCTACTGCCTACAATAGCCGTAATTTTTCCCTGAGGAATAACCAGATTCAGATTTTTAAGAACAGGTTCATTACCTGCGCCTGTATAAGTAAAGTTCAGGTTACGAATAGTAATGTCCTGATTTTGTGGTAGGTCGTGAACAAATAATTTTCCTTTGGGAATCTCATCTTCAAGGCTATTCACCTCGTTCATGCGTTCAAGGCTCATCTTTGCATCCTGGTATTGTTGCACAAACTGCACCAATTGCTCAATCGGGCTGTTTAGCTGACCAATAATGTATTGCATAGCCATCATTGCCCCAAGGGTCATTTGTCCATGTACCACAGCAGTTGCAGCCAGAAACGTAACAATGATATTTTTACCTTCATTTATAATCATGGCACCAGATTGCTGATACTGTTGTATCGAAAGCCCCCTGACATTCAATTTGAATTCTTTCACCTGCAGATTTTCCCAGTCCCATCTTTTGCGTACTTCTGCATTATTTAATTTAAGCTCCGGAAGCGACTGGACTAACTGTATCAGGGAGCTTTGGTTCTGAGAACCTAAGGCAAAGCGCTTATGGTCGAGTTTCCGACGAAAACCCAGAAAAAAGACTATCCATACACCATAAATAACCGAAGAAACAATAAATACTCCAAAAATAGTCAGATGATAATATGCCAGTATGATAGAGTAAATGACAAGATTGAACATAGAGAATAATACACTCAGTGAAGTACCTGTAAGGAATTGCTCAATGCGGCGGTGGTCGTTGATACGTTGCAGAATATCTCCGGTCATTTTAGATTCAAAATAAGAGATTGGCAGGCGTAACAATTTGCTTAAAAAATTGGAAAGAATAGAAAGATTGATACGGGTGCTGATATGCAGGAGTATCCAGGCACGTATAAACTCTACTGACATCCGCCCGATAAAAAGCATGAGTTGAGCTATCAGCACAAGATAAATAAAACTGAGGTTTTTAGTCTGGATTCCGGTATCAACTATCGATTGTGTTAAGAAGGGTAATACCAGTTGTAAAATTGAGCCAACTAAAAGGCCGATAGCCAGTTGTATAAATAATCGTTTGTATTTTATTATGAATGTGGTGAGTATCCCGAAATTAATGCTTGAATCTTCGTCTTCACTCTCATTATAAAAGGCGGCAGTTGGTTCAAGCAGCAAGGCAACACCTGTTTTTTCTCCGTTAATTAGGGTGCTTGTCCATAACGATTCAAATTCGGCTAAAGTATAGGTAATTAAACCCATAGCAGGGTCGGCCACAAATACTTGCTGCCGCGTGATTTTATAGACAACCACAAAATGGTTTTGATTCCAATGAACAATAATAGGTAGTGATGCTTCTTCTTTTAATCTTTTTAAAGTAATCTTGATAGCAAGGGTTTTAAAACCACAACTTTCTGCGGCCTCAGCAATACCTAGCATTGATACCCCCTCTTTGCCAATTTGTGTAGCTTCTCTCAACTTTTGTATCGGAATCGCGCGCTTATAGTGCTTGGCTACCATCCGTAAACAGGTAGGGCCGCAATCCATTACGTCATGTTGCTTGTAGAAGGGAAATGCGCTCATTATTCTATTTTTATTGATTAACTAACTGATTTTGCAATTGGCGTTTTTGCAAAATACTCAACTTATTCTTTAATCCCTGAATGCTTTCTTTATCTAAATCGCCCATCAGTCCAAAACCTTTATGCTGCACCCTGATAGCAACGCCGGGCTGGTCAATATCTTTTAGTATCGGATATACAATGAGAGGAGTCCGGGTTTGAATACACTCTTTTACGGTACCCAGCCCGCCGTGTGTAATCATTATATCAACATATTTCAGGAAGTCCAAATGTGGCAGAAAAGGCAAAACCCGTATCCGGCTATTATCAAAATCTTCGGTTTTAATAAATCCGGAAGAAATTACGAGCATCGTTTCTTCATCTACAACCCGACTGAGTACCTCAGTAATAAATCTTTTTACACGTTTTTGATTATATTCAGCTAATGTACCAAATGAACAACAAATGACTTTCAGATTCGATATTGACCTCCGGGATACAATATCAGTTACCAAAGCCTGATATTCGGTGGTGATGAAAGGTGTTTCATTACGTGTAATTGGTCGCTGAAAATAGGTCTCATTGGGAGCCTCCTTTGAAAAATCGTATTCGAGCTCCTTTGGCGCAATCAATATTGTTTTGATATTCCTGATTCCCCTATAAAAACTATGGTTCGTGGAAACACTATCTTTATATGATAAATGATTCTTTTGATAGATTCGCTTCAGAAAATAAATATCATCTTTCCCTAAGAAAACCACTTGCTGTTTTATTTCATTAAATCGCAGCTTTGATAAATGCAAAAACCAGAGTAGCTCGCAGACTATCTTATTAAAGAAAGTATTTGTGGCAAGCATAGAGGAGTTTAAAGGCGGGGTATTTCTTTTTTTTGTTGCCGATAACATCGGATTAACAGAAATTACCTCTGTCCCGGTGTCTTTAAAAAAAGGATAATAAAAACACAGGTGTTCGTCTAAACAAATGATTTCCGGCTTAAATATTTTTTTGATTTGTGCAGCTTGCAATTGTAGGCGATAAAAATCTCTGTATCTGGATTTAACGAAACGCTTGTCGAACAAAGATTTCAGGAATAGGCCAAAAAATGCTTTCATGGTCTTTACCTTGTATTCATAAGCATATGAAAGCGGAATACACTCAAAACCTTCGTCCAGCACTATTTTTTGTAGCTTCATCGAATCTACCGTAAACAGTACTCTATAGCCTCTGGCTTGCCACTCCCTTGCATAATCAAACGCCGGAAAATAATGGCTTGGATAAGGAAATGTAACGAAAAGAATGGTTTTCATATAGGTTCATTATATGATATTCAAGTGTATTTAATTAAAAGGTTTTAGGTTAAATAGATTTAAGTTAGTGATGATTAACATCACTAACTTAAAGTAATTAATTAGCTGCAGCTAATAATAGAACCCTGAATAGCCATCCAGCATTGTTGATAAGCCCAGGTAAGATCACTACAACTTGATACACCGATATTCATAGAGTTTCCAGAGTATCCACTATAACAATAAGCATAATGAGAGTAGCCGCCACCGCCGCCGCCACCACCACCACCAGGAGGGTAATCACCACCTTTCAATGATTTCATTTCTTCTTTTGACAATAGAGAATCTGCTAACTTTAAGAGCTTGTTTTTCATGTTTTGAAAATTAAAAGAGTGAAAGAAAATATTTATGATTTTGCAAAATCCGCGGTTGGTAAGTATTTTAGAATCCCTTTCAAGTCTTCAAGGCTGTATAAGTCGGGTATTTTAAAACCATTCAGGAATATGGCAGGCGTTTGGGAAATAGGTACTGACTGACACCAATCAAGGTGTTTTTCAAGAATAGCCTCTGCTTTTTTATTTTCATTTATCATGTTTTCCTTTCGCCATTTTTCAATATTTCTATCGGCCCTGCTATACCAGTCATGCAGCGCTTTGATTTGTTCATCCGGCGGAAGAGATACTATGCTGAGGGCAACTTTATCCCGGTCTTCATTTTTATTCTGACTCACAGCAAAAATTATCTCACAATTCAGCTTATCATTGTCATCAATTAGTGTTTGAAGAACCTGGTGGGTTTGGGCACAAGGCTGGCAAAATGGATTTGTTACCATGGTAATGGTATGCGCTGCTAAGTGATTTCCGTAAAGCA
>CALRLS020000253.1:0-7692 GCA_943368815.1 Cyanobium sp. NIES-981 | reverse complement strand
TGAGAAAAAATACTCATTGAATGCACAAGCAGCCAATTATAAAGTATATAACACAAGTATTGATTTGATGAATATGGCTGTGGCTAATTTCAAACATGATATTGTAATGGAGAAAATTGAGGTGGTGCAGGCCCCGCCGCCTGCTGTAGAAAAGCCAAAAACGGAAGAGAAAGTAGTGGCAAAAAAAGAAGAATCGCCAGCACCTCCAGTTGTAAAGCCTAAAGAACCGGAAAAGAAAGAGCCGGAGAAAGTCGTTGAAAAAGCAGTTGTTTCAGCAGCTGAAACAGCGCCTGTTACCGCCATTGCTGATGATTATTTCAAGGGAGTGGAAGTTGGAAAAGCCGTTAAGTTGGATAATGTATATTTCGACCAAAGCCAGCCTGTATTAAAACCACAGTCGTTCCCCGAACTGGATAGATTGGTTAAGCTGTTAAAACAAAATCCAAAAGTTGAGATTGAGATTATCGGCCATACAGACAATATCGGAGACCCAAGAATGAACCTGTATTTATCTGAGTTGAGGGCGAAGGCCGTTTCAAGTTATTTATTCAATAAAGGCATTTCTCCAAATCGTCTGGCATCAAGAGGTGAAGGACAACAAAAGCCTATTTCACCAAATGATACGGAAGAAAACCGCCAGAAAAACCGACGGGTGGAATTTGTGGTAATTAATTATTAAGAAAGTTCTTATTCCTTGACAGTTGCGCGTCTGATTCTGTCATTAATGGCTCTGCCCAAATCCTTTTCCGGTAGCAGTTCAGTATAAATTCTGGTCAGATCCATGGCATCCAGTTTTCGTAAATAAGCAAAAAGGTTTCTGGCTGCTTCTCTGAAATCTCCTAGTGGAGAAAGCAATAATTGGTTCTCTACAGGAATATCTGGATGATAATTTTGGAAACCTAAATAACCGATTTTCTCTCCTTTTGAGTCTATCCTCTGATTTCCTCCTGAAAGCATCAACTGTTTTGTCGGGGCATAATGGCTTTTTAGCATTCCCGGTGCTTGTGGATTGGAGGAAGAGTGTTCTATCACTTTTACCTTACCTACTACAGCTTCGATTGCTTCAATAGATAGTCCGCCTTTGCGGTATACAATGGCTTCCTGCCCGATAAAACCCACAATGGTTGATTCAATCCCTACCTGACAATCGTCGCCGTCAAGAATATACTTTATTTTATTACCCAACTGCTTATTTACATGTTCAGCATTGGTTGGTGAGATGTATCCGAATGGATTGGCGCTTGGCGCAGCCAATGGAAAATCCAGTTGACTTAATAATTCGAGTGTTAATGGATGCTGTGGTATCCTGATAGCTACATTATCTAAACCCGAAGTCACCAGATCGGGGATAATGTCTTTCCGTGGCAACAATAGCGTCAGAGGCCCGGGCATGAATTTATCAGCCAGAGCATATACCCTTTCGTCAATCTCACTGATATAGTCCGGGAAACGTTCTATACTATTAGTATGAATAATGAGCGGGTCGAAAGTCGGGCGGTTTTTAACTTCAAAGATTTTAGTAACAGCATCGGTATTCAGGGCATTACCTGCCAGACCATAGACCGTTTCGGTAGGAATTCCGATTACTTCTCCTTCGTTTAAAAGCCTTATGGCTTCATCAATATCTTTACCAATGCTCGCCATTATATCAAATCTTTTTCATAGTAAGCCACATCATCTTCAGGATTATAATTATAGGGTATCGTCTCGGTAAACTTCAGCGATTTATAAAGATTATTAGCTAATTCCAGACGTCTCAATGTATCCAGTTTCATTTTTTTGTAGCCTTTTTTTTGGGCTTCTTCAATTATGGTATTAGCAAGTTTCTTGCCTAATCCCAAACCCTGATAAGCCGGCTTTACATAAAGCCTTTTCATTTCACATATCCCTTCTTCGAGTTTCCATAAAGCTACACAGCCTGCGCTCGCCTCATCAACTTTCGCTAACAAAATAGCTCCCTCCGGTTCGGCATATTTGGCTGGGAGACCCGCCAGTTCTTCCTCGAAATTCTGAAAACAAAGACTAACACCCAGAAATTTCTCATATTCCCGGAACAAGGCTTTTATTTCTTCGAGGTCTTCAGAGGAGCCGATTTTTTCTATTGTGATATTCATTTTTTGATTGTTTAGAATAACGCACGTAATGTCATGGGGACGCCCAGTCTACGTGGAACTGCGTGACGGAGTATCACTCCGTCCTACCGTACCCAACTTCAACAAGTGTCAGTCCCAAAGCCGGAACAGCCCTTCCTGCCTCATTGCGGTTCTTTGACAGAATTATTTCTTCAAATGCCGATAAGCTGATTTTCCCTGTCCCCACTTCAAGCATAGTACCTACTATAGCTCTCACCATGCCTCTCAGAAACCGATCAGCTTTGATATGAAACAGCAGGAATTGGTCTTGTCGTTCCCAGTATGCCCATTCAATCCTGCAATTAAAGGTTGCCACATCAGTATGCACCTTACTGAAACATTGAAAATCAATATGTTTTTTCAAGATCTCCCCTGCCCTGTTCATCTGCTCAATATCCAGTGGTGCCCGATAAAAATACGAAAACTCCTGCCAGAAAGGGCTTTTCTGTGGAGAAATCCTGTAAAGATACCTGCGGAAAGTAGCATCAAACCTTGAATGGAATTCATCTGAAACTAATCTTATCTGCTGAATGGCGATGTCTTTTGGCAAAATACCGTTCATGGCGTATACCATTTTCTCGATATTATTTAACGGCTCTTCTACATCAAAATGCGCAAATTGCTGATAGGCATGAACTCCGGCATCTGTCCGGCTGCTTCCGATAATCTGCATTGGCTGTTTTAATATCGTTGTCAATGCCTGTTCAATATGCCCCTGCACGGTTGTGGCATTGTCCTGCACCTGCCAGCCATGAAAGATTGTACCCTTATAAGAACACTCTATTAAATAACGCATGGGGCAAAGATAAGGCCTTGCGGGGCATGTACGCAAATGTCGTCTGATTAAAAAGCGGAATTAAACTTATCTTCAATAATCTTATCCACATCGTGGAACGTTTTTTCCACGTCGTGGAACATTTAATTGTTTCTTAACATTAAAAGTTTGATATTTGACGCAGTAATTTTCTCTAACCACAAGCAATGGGAAAAATAATAGCAATAGCCAACCAGAAGGGAGGCGTAGGAAAAACAACCACTACCATAAATTTAGCAGCCAGTTTGGCTGCCCTGGAATTTCGTACACTCATCATTGATGCTGATCCACAGGCCAATGCTACTTCCGGTTTGGGCTTTAACCCTAAGGAAGTAGAAAACAGTATTTACGAATGTATGGTCGATGATATTCGTCCGCGTGACATTATTATCCAGACCGACTTCCCCAATCTTGATTTATTACCATCTCACATCGACCTTGTAGGCGCTGAAATCGAAATGATTAACCTGCCCAAGAGAGAAGAAAAGATGAAAGAGTCATTGATGGACGTGAAAGATATGTATGATTTTATTATCATCGATTGTTCACCTTCGCTGGGTCTGATAGTCATCAATAGTCTTACTGCTGCAGATTCTGTCATTGTACCTGTACAATGCGAGTATTTCGCTCTCGAAGGATTAGGTAAATTATTAAATACCATCAAAATCATTCAACAGCGATTAAACCCTGCCCTGACAATTGAAGGTATTTTATTGACCATGTATGATTTGCGTGTGCGATTATCGAATCAGGTGGTGCATGAGGTAACCACCCACTTCAGGAACATGGTTTTTCAAACCCTGATTCCGAGAAACATCCGTCTGTCTGAATCGCCAAGTTATGGAGTGCCTGCACTGGCACAGGATGCTGATAGTAAGGGAGCTATCAGTTACCTGAATCTGGCCAGAGAAATCCTGATTAAAAACGGAAAATTAGTAGCCGAAAACTGACAACAAAAGAATTAATACAAATGTACATGGGAGAATACACAACAAGCCCCATTTAACATTCAGAAAAATATGGAACCCAAATTAGGCAACCCAAAAAAGAGTATGACCGGGCTCGGCAGAGGTTTAGGAGCGTTGCTTTCAGACTCTGGTAATAATAACAATACTACCAACGAAACACCCATCCCTCGTCGCCTGGAAGCTATCAGCTCTATGCACGAGATAATGATTGATTCGGTTGAGACTAATCCTTTCCAGCCCCGGACACATTTTGATCAGGAGGCATTACAGGAATTAGCAGAATCAATCAAGGTTTTAGGCATTATTCAGCCTATTACAGTTAAAGAATCAAGCCCCGGCAGATATACTTTAATTTCAGGAGAGCGTCGTTTGCAAGCCTCTAAACTGGCCGGATTAAACAGGATTCCTGCTTATATCCGTACGGCTGATGACCAGCAGATGCTTGAAATGGCATTAATCGAGAATATTCAGCGCGAAAACCTGAATGCCATCGAAATTGCCCTGAGTTACCATCGTTTGCTAAGCGAGTTCCAGTTGAAACAGGAAGAACTGGGTGACCGCGTTGGTAAAAACCGTACTACTGTCAACAATTATCTTCGTTTGTTAAAGCTCCCTGATGTGATTCAGGCGGCTGTTCGCGACAATGAAATTTCGATGGGCCATGCACGTGCCCTGATTAATATCGATAATCACGAAACGCAGATTAAACTTTTTGGTAAAGTAGTAGAAGAAAACTGGTCGGTGCGTAAGATTGAAGACGAAGTACGCCGTCTGGCTCTGATGATTCCGGAAGATGATGCAAAAGCCAAACGCCAGACCTCAATAAAACAGGAGATTTCGTCGTTACAGTTCAGATTACAAGGGTATTTCGGCACGAAGGTATTGGTGAAAGCCGATGACAAGCACAAAGGTGAAATTAAAATACCGTTCACATCGAAAGATGAATTAGACAGGATTTTAAATTCAATCAAGGTAAATCAGGAATAATGCAGGTGGTATCAAACGAGCTTAAAAATTGTTAAATGGTTGTAAAAAGAAGTATAAGAACCTAATTTTGTCTCTTTATACGCAATTAAATTTTCGGAATATGGTTCGGATTCTGGTTTTTCTTTTACTGGTTACAAGTATTTCCTTTGCTCAAAAAACTGATACCCTTAGCAATATCCCCGTAAGAGCTGATTCCATTAAGAAAGCAGTTATAGATTCTACCAGAAAACTTGGTCTTGTCAATAAATTTTTTAAATCATCTGATACGACTCAAAGAAAAAATTTTCTTAGCAGAGTTTTCAAAGCAGATTCTGCCAAAAAAGCCAACCCAGCCCGAAAAGCCCTCATTCGTTCTTTAATACTGCCGGGTTGGGGACAAGCCACTAACAAAGAGTATTGGGTAATGCCGATAATTTATGCAGCAGCAGCAGGTGGGATTTACTCTATCTATGTCAATAACGAACGATACAAGTATTATAAGGATGCACTGACTGAAATTGTAATTGGTGGTAAGACAGAGGTAAAACTTTACGCTTTCACCGGAATTGGAACAAAACACTCTGATAAAGAAATAGGCCCTTTTAACCAGGCGCAGATAGAACCGGTGGTGAATAGTTACAGACGATACCGGGATTTAACAGTAATAGTATTTGCCGTTGGATGGACATTGCAAGCAGTCCAAGCCAATGTTTCGGCACATTTGAAAACCTTTGACATGAGCGATGATATTTCGCTCAAATTCGAGCCAAGTGTCCAGTCAAATGCTTTTGGGAATGCTGTCGGGGCGAGAGTTGTTCTGAAATTTTAATTAAACAAGATTATTTTCATTAAGTATATGCGCATTGCCTTATTAGGATACGGAAAAATGGGTAAAGTAATAGAACAGATTGCTTTACAGAAAGGACACGAAATTTCTGCAAGAATAGATATTAGTAACCGCACTGAATTATTGTCTGTAAGTCCTGACAATACAGATGCCGTGATTGAATTCAGTTCGCCTGAATCTGCCTACGGGAATCTTAAATTCTGTATGGAATTTGGTTTGCCTACTATATGCGGTACAACCGGCTGGTTGCAACACAAGTCTGAAATCGAGAAATTATGTCTTGAAAACAAAGGGGCGTTTTTCTACGCATCCAATTATAGTATTGGTGTAAATCTGTTTTTTGAACTGAACAAATCATTAGCCCGCCTGATGAGCCCGTATACAGAAGAATACAAGGTATCAACAAACGAAATACATCATACCGAAAAAAGGGATGCGCCTAGCGGAACCGCCATTACCTTAGCGCAGGGTATTATCGAGAATATTGGGAACAAATTAAAGTGGGTTAATAACCAAAATGCTGCTGATAACGAAGTACCTATCTGGTCGTCAAGAGAGGGTAAAGTGCCGGGAACACACGAAGTAAAGTATATTTCGGATGTTGACCAGATTGAAATCAAACATATAGCCCATAGCCGTAATGGCTTTGCTTTGGGTGCTGTAATTGCCGCCGAATGGATACAAGGTAAAACCGGGATTTTCGGCATGGAGGATATGTTAGGATTCTAAGCCGTATTTTTTTGCCGCTTATTAAAATATTAAAACGATAATCATTTATTTAAAAAATCTCCACGCAGGAGTGAGTATGTATGGCAGAAGTTCAAACAAAAAAAGAAGAAAAACCTGTAAAGAAGAAATCGGCAACAAGAGAGTGGTTTGACTCGGTGTTGTTTGCAGTCGTTGCAGCTACATTGATTCGCTGGCTCTTTTTAGAAGCTTATACAATTCCGACTGGTTCGATGGAAAAAAGTCTGTTAATCAACGATTTCCTTTTCGTAAGTAAATTGCATTACGGAACCAGAACACCAAAAACAATTTTGCAGGTACCTTTAACTCACCAGAAAATATGGTTTACTGAAATACCATCTTATCTTGAATGGATTCAGTTACCTCAATATAGATTACCCGGCTTTACGAGTGTAAAAAATGGCGATGTGGTAGTATTTAACTATCCGGGTTGCCCCGAGCGGCCAGACCCCCATGGTGGTTTTGACAAATATCCGGTCGATTTAAGAACCAATTATATCAAGCGTTGTATTGGTATTTCAGGCGATGTAGTAGAGGTTCGAGCAGGTCAGGTATATGTTAACAATAAGATTTTTGCAAATCCCCCGGGATTGCAAATGGAGTATGCCGTGGAAGCCAATACTGAGATAAATGAAAAGATATTCCAGAAATATGATATTACAGAATTTGAAAAAGACGGTAGATTCTCTGATAAGCCCATCTATTATGTAAAAACTACAGAAAAAGCTATTCAGGGTTTAAAAACGCTTGATTTTGTAAAGAGCGTGACAATGTTGCTAAAGACAAAAGCAGATACAAGTGCAACTGATATTTCTTTTCCTTATAATGCTCGTTTGTTCCCCAACAACATGGACAATGTCGGACCAATCACAGTTCCGAAAAAAGGAGTTACTATTCAGTTAGACGAACGCAATATTGCCATGTATAAAGGTGTGATTACAACTTTTGATGGTAATGATGATGCCAAGTATGTGAATGGTCAGATAATTCTTGATGGTAAACCAATCACTTCCTATACTTTCAAACAGAATTATTATTTCATGATGGGCGATAACCGCCATAGCTCAGATGATTCACGTTTCTGGGGTTTTGTACCTGAAGATCATATAGTTGGTAAAGCAGTATTCATCTGGATGTCAATCGATAAAGACGGCAGCTTCCTTAACAAAATCCGTTGGAGCCGATTGTTTAGTATTATTCGTTAAAATATTCTGGTTG
>CALRLS020000252.1:0-7718 GCA_943368815.1 Cyanobium sp. NIES-981 | reverse complement strand
GTATAGGTTAGTTACAACATCAATAGACCCATCACTATTTGTAGTTTTTATTTTATATGGCAAGTAATGGGTTGAACTAGCCTCATATTCTATTTTTTTCTCTATTTTTAAGGATGGACTTTCACTAACAACTTCTATGGTTTGAGTATTTAGCAAATCGAAACGATAATTATTTATTGTATATTTCCTCATAGAATAAATGGGTGATATTATCAGTGGACCCGTAAAGTCACAGCTTGCATTACAAACACAATCTTTATAAGCAAAATAGCCAAATCTTTCAATATGCATAGCGGGTGTTTTTATTGCATTAAGATTTATATCTGCTAGATTCTTATAATTATTGGTTTCTGTTAAAAGTGTTTTAGGGGATTTTTCCGTCGGGCTTATTTGGACTGTCTTAAAAGATTCAGTTTGTTTTTGTATACCTATTGCAAAATCAGCTATTTCCAGATTACCAAAGAAACTGGTTTCGATTGACCCTAAAAAAGAAATATCCTGTGGGTTTTTATAGGCCGAAATATTACTAAACTTATAGGTTTTATATTTGTTATCATTTCTGTATTCTGTCACTTCATCATAGAGTACATAATTTCCGGCAAATGAGGTAAGTGTACTTACCAGGTCACTGCTCTCCCATTTAATTATTGGTATTAATTGGGGTACCCGGTTTAAATTAGTGCCAAATTTAATATGACCTGATAAATTTGACATTTGGAATTTAGGCCTTCTATAAATTTGCCCTGAAGATTTCTGATCGTCTTTTTCATATTTATACATTATTAGTGTATTATCACTTGCTACAGCAGATTTATAAGTATTGATTGTTTTAATTCGAATACCTCCTGCTTTAATCTTTTTTGCAACCCCAATAACTCTAAATGTCTTTAATGTTATTTCCATTATTGCCTGAACATAATCATTATCCGGAGCACTCATAATATTTTGCTTAATGCCTTGATCGAATAAATCATCCATAGTATACACTACATTTGGAGTTAATTGTCTGGTTCCCGAATAGGTTATGTTACTACAAACAGGATTTTCAGGACAAGAAGAACCGCTTGCAGATATCCTTATCGACGCTGTTACAGGAAATTCTGAACTAACAGTCTGAGACCCACTACTACTCTGGTATTCCCAGTTCTGAGTCTGGGTGTTTTTTGCAAACCTGACATACATTGTTTCTACCTGATCATCTTCCGTCGGATTTGATGGGACAAGATTCAGAAGTGCTCCGTTAGCTGGATTTCTTACTGTTGTAAATTCTCCGGGCACCTCGCTAAAGTCGTGAGCTTCATATTCGAAGAGGGTGTATCCACCGGTAGGAAATTGAATCTTTTTAAGTGCCCCTTGCTGCGCCTGGGCAAATACAGCAGTTCTAATTGCTCCCTTGGATTCTAAAAGTTCACCTGGGTCATTATCTTTCTTGTTCGAAATACCATTATAATATCCCCATTTATCGATAGCAAATGAAGTATAATATAAATTAGAACCAGATTGCCCCGCTATTAATGATTCCGAATCATATTCGAACTTATAGGGCGGAAACGCTGTTGTACTAACTGGCTGTATAATTTGTTGGGTTAGTTGCTTAAGAAGCAAATCTCTGATTGTACTAGCAGATACATAATCAAATACCCATTTAGTAGTAAGATCACCATTAACATCTTTTTGTTCGATGTCATTTAATTTTTGATAGTAACTTATAATAGAAGGGTTAAATATTAAATCTTTTTCATGCCTTGTTGAATTGAAGACAATAGTACTTTCCCTTGATCTAATCTCACTAAGGATAAGCTCTGTAGATGAAGATATTGTAACATCTCTATTAAATTGTGTAGCTGGTAATACTACCGGAGTATTTGAACAATTTGATTCAAGTTGAATCCCCGTGGATAAAATTAGCTTATCTTGGACTAATATTTGTTTTCTTGGGGAATTTATCAAAGTAGCTGGGTTTATATCGTGATAGATAAACTCAATTTTCTCTCCTTTTTGTGAGACAATTTTAGAAATATGCCATGAGGTAAGTGAATAATCAAGGCCTTGGGGAGAATCTAGAATAAGATTTTGCCATCCCCACTCTAAATATTCAAAATAATATTTTGTTCCCTCTTCATCAGTAATTACAAAGTCTTTAATTGCTTCAACTGTTCCGGAAGGGCCAGTAACACCCTCAACGTGAAAATCAATTTTTACATTTCTTCTCGCAGAAAAAATAAATCCTTTCTGTGTCTGGGCTTCATTAGTATAACCATAAAAAAACTTTCCGGTTAATTTACCGCAAGAAATAGTAAATACATCCGGCTCTGTATCAAAGCTTTCGTCTATCGCATTAGCATATGCCCCTTCTATCTGTGAAGTTGACGTTAGTGTTTGATATAAATTCTTTACTTTATCAAAAGTAGCCATAAACCCACCTACATTGTCATTAGACCCGCCCAAAAAACCTTTTTCGTCAGGCAAGCCTCTTTGGCTTCTTACAATCACACCACCTGCGCTAAGGTTCCAACCGCGACCTACCCAACCCGCTTCTTCATTTGGTCGATACCCTGAATAGCTATAATTTAAACTTACCGGAAAGCTAAGATCGCCCGACTTAGCCGTTACCAAAGGAATAGAATAATTTAAAATACCTGTACTTAAATTAACCGGAATCTCTCCATATTTACCTAACTCTGACGCATTAGGTGAAGGCAGAGCAGGACCTTTTACTTGAGAAAAACCTTGTTGAAATGGTATTATTAACAAAAAAATTAATGCTTTGAATCTCATTGTGTCATACATTTTAAAATTACGTTAAAAGCTTTTACAACTTATATATAAAGTATTTAGCTAACTTCTATTTGTTTCAATTTTCTACATCTAATACCAATCATTCAGATTCATCAATGTATCTGGTTTTTGCAAATTGAAATTTTTAAAATCATTTTCGGTTATTAAAATATAATGTAATTCAGGATTTTTCTTCGACAAAATTACTGGCCAATAAGTATTAATTACTTTTTCATGTATAGGCTTTAGCAAATTTGCGCCTATTGTAGACTCATATCTTTTATTTCTGTAATAAAAGACATATACTAACTTTGTACTATATCTATCTGTAAAAAATCTAATAACTTGACCTTTTGTAAAATCTTTGGCACTTAAAATTTCTTGTCTTTTATTTTCTTTATAATCATATGAAGTTATTATTCCGATGATCAAAAGAATTATTAATATAATTATACTAACCCATTTATATTTTCTCCCATCTTTAGTTTTTTCCATAATAGAAAGATATTTAATTAAAAAATATATTCTCAAATTAATCTCCGCAAATCCAAGTTCTTGGTGCATTTGGATTATTCCTAGCCCTAGGTACAACATAAGTCGCATGATTAGCAGAATTAGGTGAACTACTAGTTCGTCTTAATGAATTTCCAGAAGAATATGGTATATTGTTATCTGAATATGTAACAGGTGAAAACATCCATGTTACTAAGCTAGGAACACCAGTTCCTTGAATAAAATCAGTAGCCTTATTTCCTAGTACCTCCCCAGTAGTTTGCCACAAAAAGGATCCATCAGAAATTGGACCTTCTCCAATTCTTGAGCTAATTTTATTACCTAAATAACCACTCATAGTGCTAGAAACTATCCCTGAAATAGAAGGGTTTGTTCCAAATAAGGAATTCTCTCCAAAACCTCTTTCAACACCAGTAATATTAAATTCAAAAGCAGCAGCTCCAAATGGTTGAATCCAATCTGCCCCTGGACCTTGATAAATCTGGGTTAAAGTACTTGTAATATTATATTGTTTACTTGGATCTCTTCCTATTGAATACCCTTGGTACATAGCATCTGCTAGCATACCAGACCCAGCTTTTGTAGTATATGATGCGGCTATAAGCCTTGTTAATAATGGTGTTGCCGTCCCCATACTTAAACCTGATGCGATAAGTGCAGCGCCATATGCACCAAAAGTTAAAGATGATCTTAGATGTGCCTTCAATGGTGAATCTCCATTCGCAATATTACTTTTAGTTTCATTATTATGTAGAACCTGAAGTGCTGTTGCCATTGTGGTTAAATAAGGTTTAAAGATACTAAAAGACATTTTTTCTAAACCATCCAAATCAAGATTATTAATAGGATCATTCTCTGCATAATCATAAACTGTTTTATAAGGATATTTCTCCGCGAGTGGATCAACACTAGTAAATCTTGCAGTAAGTGGGTCGTACCATCTGAAACCATACTCAATTAAGCCAAAGCTCTCTTGTAATTCTTTTCCATTAAAGGTAAAACGGTTTTTAGGTTCTTTAAGATTTACCATTGGGTTCGGATTTGGTATAGTTATAAAGTCTTTATCCAAGCTTGCTCCCCATGGATCATAATGGTTCTCTTGAATTTCTACTGTTAGGTATGCCTTTTCTTGTTTGTCTGCATTAGGTTTTTCTACACAGCGGCAAGACAGTCTGCTATTTCCTAAATGGTCTTTCAAAAGATACTCATAACGACCATAATTCGCTGTACTCTGACTGTTTTCATTCTTATCTTCATCAAATGTTTTTAATTGCTCTTTTGGTATCCAACGTCCTTCATCTGTACTTACAAATTCTAGGTTGCCATCTAAATATACTGCACTACCAATATAGTCATATTTCTTTGCTCCTATTGTATTTTTAACCTTTCCTCCGGTGGTTTTATACGTATATTCAGCTAAAGCACCCACTTTACCAGGCAATCTATTAAGCGCATACTCTATAGTAAAGCCTTTCTGAGTATCAGTTTTCAAACTTCCGTCATCATAATATGTATAACTTGACTGCTTATAATAATTGAGGTCATTTGCACCAGTAACAGCATCCGAAATACCCGATAATCGATTAGGATTAGATGTATTGTAATTATATGTTAAATCATCTACCATTACATTTTTTACTGTACGTTTCATCTTCAAAAGATTCCCGTTATCATCATAACCACTGCCTACAGTATAGTTATTCTGACCATCAAAAGTACCGATAGCCAATTTAAAGGTATTTGTCCCACCGGCCAGCTCAGCTTTTAATAATCGTCTTTGTAAATCATACCTATATTGGTAAGTGTATAAACTACTTTCAATAATATCATAATCATCATTTAAAGAAGTTCCAGCACGTTTAGCCGTTTTATAGGTCTGAGTTTTGATGTTACCATCGCCTGAGTAACTCAGGCTCATGCCAAACAAGTCAAATTCTTTGGTGGCGGTCACTTTTAAACCGCCAGGTTCATTAATTTTTGTTAACCACCCATGTATATCATAGGCATAATCAACTACCTGCATTCTACAGCCTAATGACTTTTGTATCATTTCTCCTATATCATTATAGGTGTATGTACCAATCGGCTCCCATTTTTCTGAATAATCTTTATGATCTATTTTCTGACAAATTGCAGTTGGCCTACCTCCGTAATCATATCCTGTTTTGGTTTTAATTACTAGTAAACCATTATTACTTATGCTGTTGTAATTGCTTATGGTTCTACCTACAAAATCAATATGAGAAGTTGCGTAATCTATCCCATTATTATGATTTTTCTTCACTGTTTGTACTACTCTGTGTTTTTTATCATAATAAAGTAAGGTTGGCAATTTGTTGTCGCTAATTGTTTTATCAGGTTTATACAATAATTCCCAGAAACCGATTTCTAAACCTCTTAAATTAGTTTTATCGACCGTCAAGACCATTCCATCAGGTACTTTAGAATCATCATCTTTGAAATTGTCACTATTATCTAAATCAGCAAATATCTCAGCATAACTATCATAATAGGTTTTCTTGACAACAGAGCCATTTACTTTTGTTTCAGTAGGACGATTGAAATCGTCATAACTAAATTCAGTCACCAAATCTGTGTCATTCAGACGTTCTGTAGTTTTTATTAACAGGTCTTTCTCATTATATTTCATGTCTACTTCAGCTGAACCAGGTACTTTTTTAGCTTCAACTAAACCTTTATCATTATAGGCATATTGGAAAATACGTTCATGAAAAGCTGTTGTGGTGGTTGGCAAAATTTCAAACGGAACAGAAGTCGTTAGTAGCTTTACTGCTTCAGGAGGTATCATACATAACAATTGTCCCAAATCATTATATACATAGTATGTTTTCAGGGTACCCACCTCTTTGCAAATAAGTCTTCCAGATTTATCCTTATATTCTATTGTTTTAATTTCAGTAATAGCCTTATTATCAAAATTAGTTTCGCCGTTAGCATTATCATTAATTGATACTGTTTTAATTAATGATTCGGCCGGATAAGGGCTTATAGATGTAATGGTGTATTTATATTTATTCTCTGAGCCATTATTAGGAGGAATAATACTATAAGTAACATTAAACCAATAGATTGTTTCTTCATTGGTACCATACTCCATTCTTGAGATTTTAGAGCCTTCGATATCATTTCCTAAATCACTTAATTTTAAAGGTCTGTTAAGAGGAGATTCTTCAAAGCCGGTCTGTGAATAGGAGATATCAGTACTTTTATTTGTCTGAAACCAGGACTTTGTTTTACTAATTGCATTATCAACAATTTTACCATCATTGCTAGAGATCGGGCCAGACAAATAATTTCTAGGGGTACGACCAAATTTATCATACTCTATAGGCTGAACTATATCTTGTTGATCTGATCCGGAACGAATATTGATTTTCTGTTCTGGTCTTCCCAGACCGTCAATGTATGTTATGATTTGTTTGCCTGTACTAGCGCCATTGTCTAAATAAGTAGTTTCAAGTACATAGTTTTTATTAACATCTATACTAACTAAATCCGGATTGTCAATACTTATTTTATCGCATTCGCCTCCATCACAATCGCAAGTGGAAGAAATAACTCTTATTTTTATTTCTTTATAGCATTCATTTTTGTTTGAATAAGATACGCGATAAATTTTATCTTCATAAGCGGCATTGGCATCAATTTTAGTAGGTCTTAAATATACTGGTATAGTAGAGGCGCTAGTTAATGTAGAAGAACCATTTGTACCCTTAGGGCTGGTAAATAATGCCCCTTGTAATTGCTGATCTTTCCATTCAAAAGTATTGGTATTTCCATCCAAGGCTTTTGCGATAGCTTTAATCTGTGTTCCTTCAATTATTTTATATGGTACACTGTTCGGGTTAACCGATGTATTGACAGAAGGTGTTGTAGCTAATTCAAACCTTGGACAAGGGTCAGGAAGCGGACCATTATTTGCTGGATCGAGATATTCAGCAGAAATAAGTTGCCTTACCCCTCCGTTTAATTGCCATTGAATTTTAATAAAGCTTGAACTTCCACCCTGTTTGTGATGTACCTCTATCTGATATTTAGGAAAAACACCGCTCACTGGAGCTCCTAAATGAAATGTTGTTGCTGATGGGTAGAATTCATCATGATTGCCCGGGTTATCATTTACTGTTACAATTGGTATCAAGCCACTGCCTGTATTCAGATAGAATCTGGCACTATTATCTGCAGCTACCCAGAATTTATAATCACCTTCTGTAGGAGGGCAAATATATCCGGTCATTCTTGATACGAAATTCTGATTTCCTTCACTATCGCGTATATCAAAAACTTTTTCCTGCGATTTTATATCCGGGGCAAAAATTGCATCACTCTTAGGTTTGTTGAAAACATTATCTGTAAGGTATTGGTATGAAAAATCGCTTATCTGAGAGCCATCTATATATTTCCAT
>CALRLS020000251.1:0-7743 GCA_943368815.1 Cyanobium sp. NIES-981 | reverse complement strand
AAAGGAGATACAACACTTGTATTCATTCATGGCTGGGGAATTAATAAATCTTATTGGACAAATCAGGATACAGCTTTTGCCAAACATTATAGAGTTGTGGCAATGGACCTGCCCGGTTTTGGAGAATCAGGAAAAAATAGAAAAACCTGGACGGTTGAAGATTATGCAGCAGATGTTTCAGAAGTGCTGAATGGCCTGGATTTAAAAAATGTGATTCTGATAGGGCACTCAATGAGTGGGGCTATAGCTTTAGAATCAGCCCTGAATAATCCGGCACGAGTAATCGGTTTAGTGGGAATCGATAATTTTAACTCCTATGGATGGGTTGAAACCCCGGAATCGAAAAAAGAAACAGATGAATTTTTTAAAAAGGCCAGAGCAAGCTATAAAAAAGTGGTTTCGCCTTTTATCAATCAAACCCTATTTTCACCTTCCACTAGTAAGAAGGTTCGTAAACGTGTCTTGCATGATATTCTTAGTGCAGATTCAACCATCTCACTAAGTAGTTTAGAGCAAAATATGCATTATCCGATTGATTCAAAGCTTAAAACCTGGCCTAAGACTCTTTATTTAGTCAATAGTTCGTTCAATCGTACTGACACTTTATCGTTCCAAAAAAACGGAATCAGCGTTCGTCTATTCAATGTTGGTAAAACAGGGCATTATCCGATGATTGAAAAACCTGAGAAGTTTAATGCGCTCCTGGAACAGGTAATTGAGGAAATAAAAGAAACAAAGAAATAGATTTAAAACTGAAGAAATCAGAAGAGGTGGTATCGCTCCACCTCTTATTGTATAAACAACTACATCACCTTCGCATCAAAAGCCCCGGTCAGAATTTTTCCGTTTCTTTTCACCTGTAGCCAAATTCTATAATTGCCCGCACTTGGAAATACATATGGAAAACTCACACTTCCGTCATGATGTCCGTTTGTCTGGTGTACCATTCCTTCCATTAATAATATATCTCTCTCTGCTTCCGGCAAAGCCTGCAATTGAAGTAGTACATTATCAACGCTATCCCTGAATCGCCTGGCATTATTTAAACGAGGGCTTGGATTTGTCTTTTCACCCACGCGTTTTTCCATTACCTGTTGGGCTGTGGCCGAAAAAGTGCCATTCGGGTGTAAGTGTATATAAACCGAGCCATCTTCTTTCAATATAGCCGCATGGCCCATCATGCCTAAATAGGTTTGCAATTCAGCGGGTTTTCCGTCCGGGCTCATGACCGAAAATTTCAGATTATATACCTGCCCTGCTTTCAATGTCTGATTAGGTTTCTCTTCCCATACAATACTCGAACCATCCTGTAAAGGGGTTTTTACACCTGGTGTGCCACAGATACTAATACCTGCATCCTGCATAGCAGAAGCCTTGGTATTAATCGGATTAGTTATTACATAAGTATCATCCGAATCACCTGTTTGTTTTTCAAAACTTTCAGCAGAAATCTTTAAAGCCGGAATCTCAACCGTATCGGCAATTGTATATTGCAAGCCATGAAAGCGAAGAATATCGGCATAGACCAGATATTTTCCGGCAGGCAGGTTCGGTAATGGCGCTTCAAAGGTAATAGTATCTTTTCTGACAGGATGCAGGTGGGCAAAGGCATCTAATGTTCCCTGACGTACCAGAAACAAGTGCATCAATTTCCCGTGGTCGGGAATTACATAGCTTGTCCAACGGCGCTCAATTGAATTAGAGTCAATTTTAAAACTCAATACCCTTTGTGCATTTTCAATTTTTATTTTAGAAGTAGCCGTATAAGGTCGAAACATGTAGTTCTCTCTATAATCTTTCGATATAGAACCCCACCAGCTATTGCCTATAAATAAAAGCAGTCCGCAAAAACTTAAACCCACAGTAGACCCAACCACTTTACCTCTTCTGGATTTCTTATCTCCTTCAAGGCCGGGTTTTAACAAACTATCACTCGTACTTGCGCCGATAATGGTTGTCATAATACCCACCAGAAGTACGGCTAAACCTGCTAAAATCCAGCCTAACGACTTCGGTAAATCCCGTTTGGCTGTAGCCAGTGCTGCAATGGGTATCAAAATCTCACCTTTGCCACGTTTGCCTCTGATAACTATTTTTACACTGGCGGCTCCGGTTTCCATCAACCATATTTTTCCTTCAAATCTCCCCGGCTCACCTACTACAGGTGTGGCCTCATCTTCTTTAGGAGAACCCTCATCACCTGCCCAATAGTAAATCGGGCTCAATTTTATACTTTCAATATCTGTCCCATCAACCGAAACCGATACTTTAGCTACACCCGGAATCACATCGGGTGGCTCAACATATACCTGTATCTGATAATTTCCTGCTTTCCCTTCCTGCACAATCCCAGCACTACCGATATGCGCATGTACCTGATTAATAAAGCCTGTACTTGCCAGAAGAATAACTATTATTTTTTTGAAATTCATTGTCTATTCATTAATCCGTTTAATAATTACCTGATTTTTAACGTTGCACTTTTTGCATCCATTTTCCCCATGCCAGACCGATACGTGTGGAAACAAGACTCAACAGGAAGGCTATTCCTAAACCAATAGCCCAATTAGCAAGACCTTTAGTGGTATTCCAGTCTGTAAACTTAAACCGGAATTCCCAGTTCGGTTCATTAGGGTATGACCACGAGTTACTGCCCCAGAACCAGCTGCGCGCCAAAGGCGATTCAAGTATAAAATTTCCAAACGGATAATGAATAACAAAGAATATAAACAGATAAGCAAAACCTAATATCAGGCTTAGCCACCAGTCGTTTTTAGCAGAAAATTTCGCTCTCAACCAATCTAATCCTAAAGCAGGAAAAACCAACAGCAAGGGGAAGCCCAAGGTCTGATAAGTTGTAATCTTATTATAGATAGGGCCTAAGAGTGGTTCCGCCGGCAACAAGCGTAAAGTTGCATTTACAGCCCAATGAAACACCATGAATGTGATGGCAATATAAGTAGCACCCCATTTCATACCCGACCCGCGAGCCGTAGCCAACAGGAAAAGCGGAAATGCAAACGAGCCGATTTGATAGAACGTAGTGTTATGCATATCCCAACGGTCTAAAAACTCAGAAAGTGTGGTGAATATACTGGTAATCAGAAATCCTGCTGCAAACACAAACATCCATTGCAAGCGTTTGTTACGAACTGAATTTTGTCGGTCTGATAGGACAGCAACTTTTTCTTTCCGGTTCAGAATCGCCGACACAGATACCATTGCTCCTACCTGCACACCCATGAGACCTAATAGAAGTACCATGTGAGGAGGTGAGAAAATCTGTACGTCCAGGCCGTAAGTATTATGCCACCAGTCGTCAAATGGAGCAGAGGTAATGGCGGCAATACCTCCCCAGATACAAAAAAGCCCTCCCAGAGAACTATAAAAGATTCCCCAGAAATTGACCATTTTGCTTTTATCGAGTACGCTACCCCAAAAGGAGGTCTTCAATACCTGAAAGCCTGAAAAAATACCTGCGGTTGCAGCACCAACATAAACTACTACATGAGGGGCAGAAAAAAGGCCATCCCGACCGATGCTCATGTGCCAGGCGATGTCCCATAAAATACCTAAGATAACTAATTTAGAAGCAATGACACTTACATAAACATATAGTGGAATACCCAATAAAAGTTCTTGTATGGACGAGTGCGTTTTTTTGTCAGTAAAAGACTGATTAACCGTTGATTCCATTAAATAAGGAGTGTTTTTATTATAGGACAAGCATGATTGATATTTCCCCTAAGATAATAAAAAAAATCGCTTAATAATTTATCAGAATCTTGAAAACAGGCAGATAAAGATACACAAATCTTAAACTATGCTGTATAGTCTTGATTTTCTCTGAGCCTATTACTTCAATCAACGCTATGGCACCACCGGATGGGTGGAGGGTTAATCTTAAGCCAACACATACTTCAAAGAAACTAAGCCCGTTTCATATACTTTGGTATCTACCAGTTTAAGCGGTATGCGGTCTTTAATGCCCTGAAAAAGTGGTTTCCCTTCGCCTAATACTATTGGATGAACTGATAACCAGAATTCATCTATCAGGCCCAGATTCATTAGCGAAGTTGTCAGGCTGGCACCGCCAAAAAGCCAGATGTCTTTACCCTCTTCCTGCTTTATTCTTTCTACTGCACCCTTAATATCTCCCGATACTAAAGTCGTTCCTTCCTTTACTTCTTTCAAAGTATTAGAAAAAACGTATTCTTTCATTTTGGGTAATCCAAAGCCGCCTCCATCTTCTAATCCGTATGACATTTTATAACTTTTTCTACCGAGGAAGACCGAATCAACTCCTTTATAAAATTCACTTAGCCCATAATCCTGATCAATAAAACACCAGTCATACTCGCCATTCGGACCTTCAATGAAACTATCAAGGCTAACCGCTAATCCTAAAATTACTTTTCTCATAAAATTGTTTTTTTTACAAAACTGGAGGATTAGCTGATAAGAAAATTGTAAAAATCGGACACAGCCGGAAATAATATTCTCAACGTTCAGCATACTATAAGATTTCCGGCGTTTCGTACAGCACTTGGGGTGAGCCCAGCAAATGCCTTATAATCATGAATAAAATGTGCCTGGTCATAATATCCGCTTTCGTAGGCTATATCAGTCAGGCTCATATCCGGATATTTTTTCAGGTATTTCAGGGAACCGATAAAACGGTTGATATGGATAAACTCTTTGGTAGAAAGGCCAATACAATGATTAAATTTCCGGCTCAATTGCCTTTGGCTCATGCCTACTTTATCAGCCAGTCCGGCTACAGAAAACAGGTTATCGGCTTTCTTTATTTCGTGTACACAATAGGCTATGGTTTTATCCAGTCTATTTTTACGCAATTGTTTCAGTAAATAATGCTGAATAACGGCTGCTCTGTGCTCATTATCAGCTGCATTTCCTATCTCTTCTTCCATTGCATTCGCTTCTGTTTGCCATAAATACTGAAGGTCTGTCAGACTATCCGCTACTTCACTCATAGGTAATTGAAAAAACAGATAGGCTGTACTAGGGTAAAAGCAAACCGAAATAAAGCCTGTTTTGCTTTTCATCTGCACATCCATAAAATTACTCATGCGGGAGACCACATAGCTCTGGCTATTATCAAATACCTTTTTTCCTGTAACTGTTGCGAGAGAATCCTGACGATTACTGAAGTTGATAAATAATTCTACACAGGCATCAGGTAATACCCTGATCGGAGAAATAAAAGAAGTAGCCGTATCACTCTCCATCGAGCAAATCTCCTTTACATAGGGTTGAAGTTCGGGCCAGATGGAATAGAGTTCTAATTTCATAGCGCTGCTGTTTGAAGTGTTCAGCATTTATGCAACAGACTACTTACATTTCATTATATCAGAACGTAAGTAGTCTGTAACAAATTTATGAAAAATATTTTATTGCCGTTTGTATATAACCGTATTACCTTATCAATTCAATCCAACCCTTAATGGTTGTCGGGTTCTCATTATTTTTATCCAATCGCTGTAATGATACCCGTGCCAGATAATAATAAGTACCTGACGGCATTTGCTTGCCCGCATTGCTTTCGCCATGCCAATCGAGGATATTTGTACTTCCGCTTTCATATATCCTCAAACCATACCTGTTATATATTTCAATGTCAATATTCTGAATAAATGCTGAACAGGTCATTGGTGTGAAGGTATCGTTCTTGCCGTCACCATTAGGTGTAAATACATTCGGTAGCAATACCGTTGCACAATTATCCTTACAAACTATATTACTCGCACCACTTTCAATATTTAAACTATTGACTGCCGTTATATAATAGCATCCTGCAAAACCATCCTGTATGGGTCTTGTATGTGTAAATGCTGTTTCAGGAGGTACTGGTTTATCTATGGCAGCTAAAAGTTTGGGGGTATCTTCTTTATATCTGCCATAATAGATATTGTATTTAATAATATCATTTCTGCAGATTGACCCGCCAGAACTCACAGGCGTTGTCCAGGTCAGTTTATTGCTGACTGTAGCCGACCGACAAATGGCTTCTCTATCAAGGTTCTCGCAATTCAAATCATCTATCGCTAAAATTGGCGGACAAGGAGGTGTATTGTCTATCGGGCTCGAACACATTACCTGTGACATATTCCTCAATATCCCGAATTGTGGTAGTCTCGCATAAGCTCCGAATGTCTCTACCTTATAACAATAATTCGTGTCTACCTTCATTTCTATTGTGTTCGTCCCATCTGCCGCATAACGGTCTATTCCATCATCCAGATAGGTGAAGGTGTTTACTGCCTGTACTGATACCTCTGCTATGATATGAAAGGTGCCGGGCTTTGTCTTGTCTTCTCTATATACCAGATGCTTGCGGTTATCATTGCTCCAGGGTACATTCGCCTGCCAGTTCAATCGCACTTTCTGTGCATCTGAGGCAGTTGATAATCGCACACTGCTTGCTACCTGACTTTCTGCCAACACCTTTTCTGCTTCGTAGATAAAGGCTACTTTATAGGTATAGCCGTTCGCACTGGTGTTCAGACTCTTGTCGACAAATAGAGTATCCGCTGCTTTATCTATTACTTTACTTGGAATGGTGGCTATTAACTGAAATACTCCTCCGCTAATACCTGTGGCTCTGTATAGTTTATAAGCGTATGGCCCTTTGGTTTCATTCGCATCAAAGTTCAGTGGCCTGGTCCATTTCACCACGATTTCTCCCGCAGTAGCATCTGTTTTATCCACACTTACATTCGTTATCACCGGGGCTCTCTGGGGAATCTCACTGCCGATACAGGCTTCATTTGATGGTACACTCGGTATGGATACAAAATCAGAGGTGGCCAGATTGGCTACAATGCTATAGCTGTAAATCACACCAATCTGTGCTTTGGTATCTAAATAGAACGTGTCTTTGGCAGTTACTCTGGCAACTTCTACAAAACCCAGTGAAGCAGGCAGGCCTATCTGACAATTGGCAGGAATGAAGTTTGAACAACCTTCTTTGCGATAGATAACTATTTCTGCATCTTCGTCCGGAATATTGCAATTGGGATATTGTTGCCAGCGCAGCTCAACGCCTCTTTCTGTATTTCTTGCACTTAAACCTTTCGGTCGTGGAGGAATAACCCTTATCTGCACAACCTTAATATCAGCTAACTGTATACGCCCCCGTCCGGGAAAATCTTCTACTTTAAATAGAACCCCATATGGCTGTTCTCTCACATGCCTACAGTTAGTTTCCCAGGTAAAAGTACCCTGAGCAGGGCTACTTTGAGTAGCATTTAAAGGGTTGAATGTTGCCTCCTTAGGTGCCACAAATTCTATCACTCCTCCTGCATCACGGTTATATACGCCACTCGTTGTTGTTATTCTTATATTGTTATTATCAGGGTCTCTGGCAGATACCTTAAACTCTATTTTCTGTCCTGCTTCTACACAAATGGCAGACGGGATGGTTAATAAAGGTCGTTTATTGGGGGTTTCTACCACAATAATCTGCATATCACGCGTTATCTCCCCTATCTTGGTATAGGCACCATTTATCCCCTTCCGCCATTCTTCTACTACGAAAGCCACATTTACCTGATATTGGTTGACAGTCAATTTACCGGGCGCATCCCATATCAAATCACCTGTAACGGCATCTATCCTGAAAAATGATGGGCTCAGACCATCTTCAGTCAGTCTGAAATCTCCCAGGCTGGCAGGGTCAATATAGCCCTGGGCAAATACGCCTCCGCTTGAACCATCCGTAGC
>CALRLS020000250.1:0-7762 GCA_943368815.1 Cyanobium sp. NIES-981 | reverse complement strand
AGGTGAAATCAATCTCCTGCAAATCGTCACCAATAAAGAGTGTATCTACTCCTTTTACTTTCTTGATCTCTTTTTCAAAGCTCTTGGCATCAATAAAGGCCTTGTTATCTATCTCAATCTTGGCTTGCTTGTTTAGTCGGGCATCTCTTTCAGACTTAAACTTCTTGATTTCATCAGGCTGAATATAAGCCTTACCGAAAGCATAATAAAGGTCGTTATAATCTTTCTTATTGAAATAGGCTCTTAACTGATTGAGTGTTTCGAGATTATTTTCCAGCCCCAGTGTCTTGAATTTTTTAGTGATAATCTCTTTGCCGTCACTATAATAAACCCTGTTTTCTTCTTTTAATAAGTCTTTTATACGTGCTTTTGCCTTAGAGGTAGTTACAAACCGGAGCCAGTCTTCTGATGGTTTCTGACTTTTGGTGGTCAGTATTTCCAGCTGGTCGCCATTCTGTAAAACATAACTGATAGGCACCAATTGATTATTTACTTTTCCGGCTGTGCATTTTCTGCCTATTTCGGTATGAATTTCAAAGGCAAAATCGAGCACTGTAGCCCCTTTTCTTAATACCTTTAAATCGCCTTTTGGCGTAAAAACGAAAACTTCTTCGTTATAAAAATTACCTCTGAAATCTTCTAAAAACTCAATGGCCGACTTATCGCCCGATTGCAGGGTTTCTCTTACCTGATTAATCCAGCGGTCAAGCGGGGCATTCATTGAGGTATCATTCCCTTTATATTTAAAGTGCGCGGCATAACCTCTTTCCGAAATTTCATCCATCCGTTCGGTGCGAATCTGTACCTCCACCCACTGACCGGTATGGCTCATAACGGTTGTATGCAATGATTCATAACCGTTGGCTTTCGGAATCGAAATCCAGTCTTTTAACCGGTCAGGATTAGGCTTATATTCGTCGGTTACGATAGAGTATACCTGCCAGCAGGCTGACTTCTCTTTTTCCTGCGATACATTCGTCAGGATAATCCGGATAGCAAACAAGTCAAAGATTTCTTCAAAAGTAGTACTTTGTTTCTTTAGTTTGTTCCAGATAGAATAGATATGTTTGGGGCGGCCTTTAATGACAAATTCAAGCCCGGTTTCCTGTAGTTTTCGTTTAAGGGGTTTAATAAAGTTGTCAATAAAGCGGTCGCGGGTGGCTTTAGTGCTTTTGAGTTTCTGGGCAATATCTTTAAACATATCCGGTTCGGTATATTTAAGATAGAGGTCTTCCAGTTCTGACTTTATCTTATATAAACCCAAACGGTGGGCAAGAGGGGCATAGATAAAAATGGTTTCATGGGCAATTTTCAGTTGTGAGTTACGTGCCATGCTGCCAAGGGTACGCATATTATGCAGGCGGTCAGCCAGTTTTATTAATATCACACGTACATCTTCCGAAAGGGTGATGAGCATCTTACGGAAGTTTTCGGCCTGAGCAGAAGTTCCCTGTTCGAAATTACCTGATATTTTAGTAAGCCCATCTATGATACGGGCTACTTTTGAACCGAATTCTTTCTCAATTTCTTTCAGGGTCATATCTGTGTCTTCTACTACATCATGCAGCAAAGCACAGATAATTGAGGTAGCGCCTAATCCGATTTCTTCAACGCAGATTTGTGCTACTTCTAGTGGGTGATAAATATAGGGTTCACCGGATTTCCGCCGCATATCTTTATGGGCCTCCATCGAAATCGTAAATGCTTTCTTTATCTGCTTGGCATCGTCTTCTTTCAAGGTTGGCTTAGCAGCCCTGAGTAATCGACGGTACTTTGCTAATATCTCAGTTCTTTCTTTTTCAATATCTATCATTGGCTCAGACTGACGACTGGTTTCCGCTTTTTCTGCTATTTCTCCTAACATTCTATTCGTTTTATTGTATTCCTTAAGACTAATGTACTCAATCGTTAACTGAAGCGCAAATATTTTTTAAGACTGGCCGTAAATTTTCATTTTTTTGCTCACAGAAAAAAAATTTTTGAAAAAATTAAAGTTTTTTTGAAAAGTGGTTGACAAGAATAAAAATAGTAATTACCTTTGCAGCCCGATTCAGTTACAACTGAACGGAAATGAGCGATGCGGGCGTGGCGAAATTGGTAGACGTGCCAGACTTAGGATCTGGTGTCGCAAGGCATGGGGGTTCGAGTCCCTCCGCCCGTACAGACAACCCTCTGAACCTTGCCTGGTCAGGGGGTTTTTTAATAATACCGTTTCAAGCTCCTTAAAGCGTAATGGTCATTCAGGTCTTAAGTCCTGAATGAGGCGATTTTTATCAAATAAACCTCATATTCCTACATAATGGAAACAATATTCGACAAGACATCTGCAACTACGGGCAGACTTAAAGTAAGTGTTACAGAGGCAGACTACAAGCCGGAAGTAGATAAAAAAATTAAACAATATGTAAAAACTGCACAGGTGAAAGGTTTTCGCCCGGGCATGGTTCCAAGAGAATATATTCAAAGATTATACGGTAAAAGTATTCTGATAGACGAAGTGATTAATATGGTTGCTAAGACTACCAACGAATACGTTACCACAAACAAATTGCGTGTAGTGGGTGATCCATTGCCGGATAACGAATTATCGTCGAAAGTAGATTGGGAAGGTAGCAAAGAGTTTTCGTTTGAGTATGATTTAGGACTGGCATCTGATTTTACGGTTGATCTGACTACGATTCCGGCCATTACTAATTATGATATTGAGCCTACAGAAGAGAGAGTGAATGAGGCGATTGAAGATATTCGTCGTCGTTTTGGAAAAGATGCAGAGGCAGAAGAGGTAGAGAAAGAAGATTTGGTATTTGGTATATTAACCCAGGAATCATCTGACATTGCCATTGCTGATGCTACTATATCAACAGGTCGTGTGCGTGAAGATGCTTTCCATATCTTTAAAGGTTTAGAAAAAGGAAGCAGCGTAAAATTTGACATACAGTCAATTTTTGAAAATGCAAAGGATTTAGGTTATGCTGCTGGTAAAAGTGAAGAAGAAGCGGCGGCTTTGGCAGGTGAGTTTGAGTTTACAGTAGAGAAAATCACCAGAGTAGCGCCTGCAGATATTGATCAGGAGTTTTTTGATAAAGCTGTTGGCCCGGGTAAAGTGGCGAGCGAAGAAGAATTCAGAGAAGAAATCAAGAAGATTATTAAAGAGAATTACGAGCGTGAGAGTGACTATCTGTTAGATTTTGAAGTTGAAAAAACGCTTTTAGATAATATCCATATTGAGTTACCTGATGCATTTCTGAAAAAATGGTTGTTGAATATCAACGAAGGTAAATTCACAGAAGAAGACATCGAAAAAGATTATGATGGTTTTGCGCGTGGTTTACGTCTGGATTTGATTCGCAACGAAGTTGCCGGCAATAATGAAATCAAATTGGAGTATGGCGATATTGTAGAAGAAGTAAAGGCAGAAATGCGTAACTATTTCGGAGCGTACTCTTACGAAGGTCTGGATGAACTTATCGACAATATGGCTCGTAAAACGCTTAAGGAAAACAAGGATAATGCAGTACGTCGTTATACTGACCGTGCTTTCGGTAAGAAAATACGTGAGTTCCTGAAAGCAAATCTTACGGTAGAAAAGAAAATTGTTAAAGTTGACGAATTTACAAAGATTGCAGAAGGTATACTTGCTTAAGGTTTTGCAATACAGATAATATAGAAAATCCCCGTAGCGTGCTGCGGGGATTTTTGTATATATAGTTCGAAAGAACGTTTATGAAATCAATACATTTCCTGTCATTTCTTTTGGTATCTCTACACCCATCAAGGTCAGGATAGTAGGGGCTATATCACCTAGCTTACCATCTTTTACCTGAAAATGGTCGGTTTTATCTACCACAATGCAAGGCACCAGATTCAGAGAGTGTTGTGTATTTGGTGATTTATCATCATTAATCATGTAGTCGGCATTACCATGGTCGGCAATAACTATAGATGTATAGCCATTTTCAAGTGCTGTTTCTACTACTTGTTCCAGACATTTATCGACTGCCTCAACTGCCTGTATTACTGCATTAAATACTCCTGTATGTCCAACCATGTCCGGATTGGCGAAGTTCAGGCAAACAAAATCAACCTCATGCTTCTTTAATTCAGGCAGAATCGAATTGTCAATATCAAAAGCAGCCATTTGCGGTTTCAAATCATAAGTAGGCACATCTTTAGGCGAAGGGCATAGTAAACGGCTCTCACCTGCAAAAGGCTCTTCGCGGCCACCTGAGAAAAAGAAAGTAACGTGCGGATATTTCTCTGTCTCTGCAATACGAATCTGTTTTTTACCTGCCCGCTCCAAAACCTCACCCAAAGTATTGGTCAGATTATCTTTCTCATAAATCACATGAACATTATGGAACGACTCATCATAATTGGTCATGGTGACGTAATATAATTCAAGCGCTTTCATTTCGTACTCAGGGAAATCCTGTTGAGTCAATACCTCTGTAATTTCTCTGCCTCTGTCAGTGCGGAAATTGAAACACATCACTACATCACCTTCTTCAATCAAACCAACTGGCGCACCGTTTTCAGTAATAACCACCGGTTTCAGGAATTCGTCAGTAATGTTCTGGTCATAAGAATGCTGAACAGAATCCTGCAACTGGTCAATCGTGATTGCACTGTCTCCTACACCTTTTACCATGGCATCGTAAGCCAGTTTTACACGTTCCCAGCGTTTGTCGCGATCCATTGCATAATAACGACCTACTACCGTAGCTATTTTGCCACCAGTACTGTTTAGGTGATTCTGTAAATCGGCTAAGAAACCTTTGCCGCTTTTTGGGTCACAATCACGTCCGTCTGTAAACGCGTGAACAAAAACATCTGATAAACCATAGCCTGCAGCTGCACTGCAAAGCCCTTTTAAATGTTCGATATGCGAGTGTACACCACCGTCAGATGCCAGACCAATAAAATGTACTTTACGGTTATTAGTTTTTGCATATTCAAATGCTTCAACCAAAGCCGGTTCTTTTGACAGTTTACCTTCTTCTACTGCGATACTTATTTTCTCTAATTCCTGATACACCACACGACCTGCACCCAGATTCATGTGTCCTACTTCTGAATTACCCATTTGTCCGTTTGGCAATCCAACCGCACGTCCGCAGGCTTCAAGGGTACTATGAGGATACTCCTGTATTAATTTTCTGAAATAAGGTACATTAGCTGAATCAATGGCAGAGCGCCATTCTTCACCCGGTTTGGGAATTCCCCAGCCATCAAGGATTATTAAAATTACTTTCTTGTTCATAGTGTATTACCCCGGAGTCTACGTTTAAGGTAGTTTTATTAGAAACTTTTCATGTGTCGGGGAATTATTATCGCATGAAAGTCTCATAAATTTCTTTGTTCTTATTAGCGCACAAATTTATTCATTTTTTCTTCAATTCAGCTAAAATCTTCTTTCCTCGGCTGATAATTGCGGCTGAACCATCCTGGTTTTTCAGCAGTATATCTTCTATCGTCAATCGCAATTCTGTTTTAAGTTCCGGTATTTTTCTTGCTATATTGTAGCATACCGTCATAGAAAAAACTCTAATGGCAATCGCTTCATTACTATTCAGAAAATTAAAACAAATGTCATAAATTTCGTCTGTGTACTCGTCGGGTATATCAATATGCTGCCATACCCTGATGATATTCCTTTTTACTGAATCAGAGGCAACAGGCTCCTGTAATTTCTGAATAAAATTCCTGAAATATGGTATAATCAATAAGGGATATTTATCCGCACATTCGCTTAAAACCCAGCCTGCCTTTTGGGTATTAATATACAGACCTTTCATGAAAACAGCCATTAAAGTGCCAAAGCGTTCTTCGTCAACACCGATGTAATTGGCAATTTTAATTACCTGCGCCTTCGAAAAGTCCTTGTTTATTTCGCTAACAATATCTAAATCATGAAAATCAGGCATTTTTATGGGTGCTTTTAGGAATTTAGTGATTGAGCGATTTAGTGAATGAGTGATTAGTAAACATTTTTCAATCACTCATTCACTAAATCAGCAAACGTTGCCCGCTCATTCACTCAATTGTTTATCAATCCATGTTTCTCAATCAGGCTATTTAATAAGGCCGTACCACTTCTCTGCACAATATGAAAGACCTCTTCAAAGTCGAGCGCTGAGCCATAATAAGGGTCCGGTACATTTTTTACTCCTTTTACTTTTGGGTCATAATCCCGCAATAAAAAGAGTTTTTCGGCAGAGGGTGTCGTATGCTTTGTCCGGTAATATAATTCATAGACATCTTTGAAATTGCTTTCATCCATTACAACAAGATGGTCGAAAGTATCTAAATCAGATGCTTTAATCTCCCGGCCTTTATGGGTCAGGGTAATGCCATTATCCAAAGCATTTTTGATAGCCCGATGATCCGGAGCTTGTCCTGCATGCCAGCCCTTGGTTCCGGCCGAATCACAGGATATCTGGTCTTCTAAATTATGTTTTTGTATCAGGTCTTTAAAAACTCCTTCTGCAACAGGTGAGCGGCAAATATTACCCAGACAGACAAAAAGTACTTTTACCATAATCTTAAAATTTATTGTGTAAATTTAATCTGCACAAATTTAGGTCTTTGTTGTGTTCATAAAACACTTAAAAGGCTATTTTAATTGACATTTAATAGACTTTTTCTCCTCCGATATAGGTATTGCTCACCTTAATATTTCTTAGTTTTTCTTTCGCTTCCTTCATTATGTCTGCCTCTAAAATTACAAAATCAGCCATTTTTCCGGTCTCAATACTGCCGCGCTCTTTTTCTTCAAAATTGGCATAGGCGCTCCAGATAGTCATGGCTTTTAATGCCTGTTCACGGCTTAAGGCATTTTCCATCTGGAAACCTCCAGCAGGATAATTTTGTGCATCTTGTCTGGCTACCGCCGAATGAAATCCGAAAAGAGGATTGACGTATTCAACCGGAAAATCACTGCCATTAGCAATCAGGCCGTTTTGTTTCAATAAATCCTGAAAAGCATAAGCAGTTTTTATACGTTCGTTGCCCAATCGTTCATCCGCCCAATACATATCAGATGTAGCATGTGTAGCCTGAATAGAAGGTATAACTGAATACCTGCCAAATTTGGGCACGTCTTCCTTCGATACTACCTGGCTGTGTTCAATTCTCCAGCGACGGTCATTTTTACCTTTCAGTAATTTGCCATAAAGATTCAGAATCAACCGATTGGCAGAGTCACCAATGCAATGCGTATTCGCCTGAAAATCTGAATTATAAATGGCTGTCAGGCTTCTTTCCAGTTCGGCAGCGCTCAATAATAAAAATCCGGTTTTTGAAGGTTCATCGCTATAAGGCTTCAATAAACAAGCGCCACGCGAACCCAATGCGCCATCGGCATAGAGTTTAAACGAACGCACATTCAGTCGGTCTGTTTTATAGATACCTTTTTTGATGAAATGCTCTAAGTTGCGGATACCTAATGATACCATGACATAATCACGGATTTTCAATGAACCTTCCTTGTGCATTTTATCTATCAACTCAATATCGTCCTGATTCATGCCCGCGTCAGAAACAGTAGTTAAGCCATATTTTAAACATTCTTTCTGTGCTGCTAAAAGCATTCTCTCTTTTTCTTTGGCTGTTGAGTTGGGCATTACTCTTTTGATTAAGCCCTGGGCGTTATCAACGAGAATTCCTGTTAATTGGCCATCTATTACTTCTACATCACCGCCGTCTACTTTACTGGCAGGTGAAATTTTTGCTAAACGAATTGCTTTTGAGTTGCTTAAAGAAG
>CALRLS020000249.1:0-7765 GCA_943368815.1 Cyanobium sp. NIES-981 | reverse complement strand
TATTCTCTCTTCGACTACTTTTGACTTTTGCCCTTAATCTAACTATATTTGTTCCTAAAGCATTCCAGTGCTTGGGTTCTTGCATATATTTTGTTCTTTTCCAATTACAAAATTGCAAGAACTTTTTCATTTTATTGGACACCCTACCCGTAGGGATGGGATATTGGTAGAAAAATAGTTAAAATAGCCCCAAAGTCCCGTAGGGACGGGATATTAAAAAATATATCGTCCCTACGGGACTTTGGAAATTATTATTCTTGGTTTCCTACCGATATATCGTCCCTACAGGACTGGTAAATGGCTTATAGTCAGTAGTTTACAGGTGTAGCTTACGATTTTTAATTTAAGTAAATCATTTTTTGCTAATTTTGGAAACGCTATTCAACTAAAATAAACCTGGCAGCATTGTCTATTGAGGCTTAATAGACTCTGTAAATGTGCTTGCCGTACCCCTATTGCACGATTTAAACTATGAAATTCAGCCCACAACTACAATTCTCTTTTTCGTTTAAACTCATTCTGGCTGTATTGAGTATTGCCTTAAGTGCTACCCGGAATAGCGTGCCTGATACGGATTGGACAGAATACAATGGGGGAGCAGATAAAAACCATTTTTCGCCACTCACTCAGATAAATACAGAAAATGTAGCCCGGCTGAAACCTGCGTGGGTATATGCGTCCGGTGGGGCAGATACCGTAAAGAATACGACACAAATGCAGTGTAATCCAATTATTGTCAGAGGTATATTGTATGGAGTTTCGGCTGGTTCTCAGGCCTTTGCATTAAACGCTGCAACAGGCAAGGAAATCTGAAAGACCCGATTGAACGATGATACTTTTAATATGATGTGTATGCCGTGAATGGGAAACAATATGTGGTGATAGCCTGCGGCGGTGGAAAATTAAAAAGTATATCAGGCGACTGGTGTGTAGCCTTTGCTTTACCTTAGAAATTCAACCTTTTAAACTATAGATTAATGAAACCTATCATGAAAACTTTAGTAACATCATTACCTTTTCTAAAACTCCCCTTTAGGGGCTGGGGGCTTTTGTTCGTCGTAACGGTATTGATAGCCGGATTGAAACCTGCCTACCCGCAAACAATCAAGCGATACCTGTATGTTGCTACACCCGGTGTGCGTGACTATTTGGGTTATGGCGGGCATGGCATTCAGGTATTTGATATGGATAATAAATACAAATTTGTTAAGTTTATCCCTACTTCCGGTTATCACCCGAATGGCACACCCTCGAATGTAAAAGGTGTTTGTGTGAGTCTTGCTACCAATTGTATTTATATCAGTACTTTGGAGGGCCTGCAATGTATTGACCTCACAACCGAAAAAATGGTTTGGGAAAAAGCCTTTGAAGGCGGTGCAGATAGAATGGCGGTTTCGCCGGATGGGAAAACCATTTATCTGCCTTCTTTAGAAAAAGAATTCTGGAATGTGATTGATGCTAAAACAGGGGATATTATCACTAAAATTGTCACTAATTCGGGTTCTCATAATACGCTTTATGGTCTGTCGGGTAATTACGTGTATCTGGCCGGATTAAAATCTCCTTATCTGGCGGTGGTCGATGCCAAAACGCATACTATTACCAAACAGATAGGGCCGTTTAATGCTGAGGTTCGTCCTTTCACAGTCAATGGTGCCGAGACCCTGGCCTATGTTAATATCAATGGGCTATTAGGTTTTGAAATTGGTGATATGCGAACCGGTAAAAAGCTGCACAGGGTAGAAGTACAGGGTTTTAACAAGGGCGAAGTAAAACGTCACGGCTGCCCGACACATGGCATTGCTTTAACACCTGATGAAAAAGAAGTATGGATATGTGATGGAGCCAATAACCGGATACATGTATTTGATAATACCGTAATGCCGCCCAAACAGGTAACCACCATCACGGTAAAAGACATGCCGGGCTGGATTAGCTTTAGCCTTGATGGCAAGTATGCGTTTTCAGCAACCGGAGATATTATTGACGTGAAAACACGCAAAATAATCGCCAGCCTTGAAGACCAGCATTATAATAGTGTACAAAGTGAAAAAATGGTAGAAATCCACTTCAACGGCAAAAAACCAGTAAAAGCAGGCGACCAGTTTGGTATGGGGAAGGTGAAAAATTGAATGATTGAGTGAATGAGCGATTGAGTGATTAATAAGTCAATTTTAACATTTATTGCTATTCAATTATCTTATTAATCACTTAGCCAAATCATTAAATAAAAGCAATTCAGAAAAATGAAATCAACCATCTTTATAACAGTATTTCTTGCACTCGCGCTAAACACTTCCGCACAAGTATCCAAGAACGCCATAGCCCTGCAGTTCAGTCAAATCTCCACCAGATGGGATGAAGGATTGCCTTTAGGTAATGGAATGATAGGAGAGTTAATCTGGCAGAAAGACAATAAATTACGCTTCTCGCTCGACCATGCAGAATTATGGGATTTACGTCCGATGAAAGAACTGCATACACCGGGTTTTGATTATGCATGGGTAAAAGAGCAGGTATTAAAAGATAATTATAAGGCAGTGCAAAAAATAGGTGATGAGCCTTACGAACGCGAACCCGCCCCAGGTAAACTACCCGGAGCAGCTTTAGAGTTTGAGATAGCCAACTGGGGAGCAATAAAATACGCCAGATTGAATATAGAAAACGCAGTAGCAGAAGTGGTCTGGGAAAATGGCACTAAACTGACCTCTTTTGTCCATGCAGGCAAGCCAATAGGGTATTTCAGGTTTGAAAACCTAAAAGAACTGAATCTTAATCTCATTGCGCCTAAATATGAAGGCGCCATAGATAAAACAGCAGGCGGCTCTGTAGCAGGAGATGATCTGGCAAGATTAGGCTACGTGCAGGGAAAGGTCACAAAAACCGGACAATCTTATGTTTACGAACAGGAGGGCTGGGGAGGTTTCAGATACCAGACTTGTGTAAAATGGAAACAGGTTTCAGCAGGTATTATTGAAGGATATTGGGCTATTTCGGTGCATTATGTGGGCAAACCAAAGCCAAAAGCTACTGCTATATTAATGTCTGCCCAAACCTATCCGCAGGCACTAGCCGCTCATCAGATCTGGTGGAAGAATTTCTGGGCAAAATCATCGATTCATTTACCGGATTCTATTCTGGAAAAACAATGGTATCTGGAATTGTATAAGTTTGGCAGTGTAACTCGCAGTAATACGCCTCCCATTTCATTGCAAGCAGTCTGGACGGCAGATAATGGCCGTTTACCGCCCTGGAAAGGTGATTTTCACCACGATTTGAACACGCAGCTAAGCTACTGGCCTAGCTATAGCAGCAATCATCTGGAAGAGGGCATGGGTTACCTGAATCATCTTGACCAGAATAAGGCACAGTACAAAAAATACACAAAATGGTATTTCGGAACTGACGGGCTGAATGTGCCGGGCGTAACCACCCTGACAGGCGAAGAAATGGGCGGCTGGATTCAATATTCATTATCTCCAACGGTTTCGTCATGGTTATCACAGCATTATTATTGGCAATGGCGCTATAGTATGGACAGGGTTTTTCTTGAACAACGAGCATATCCCTGGTTCAAAGAGGTGGCCTTGCACTTAGAACGCATTACTTATCCGGATGCTACTGGTAAACGACAATTACCGATTAGTTCAAGTCCTGAAATCAATGATAATTCAAAAGCAGCATGGTTTATTGAAAATACAAACTATGATCTGGCATTAATGCGCTATGTATTTGCCAAAGCAGCCGAACTAGCCAATGAACTGAAACGCAATGACGAAGCCAGACATTATGAGAAAGTATTATCAGAGTTCGGAGATTATTATCTGAGTGAGAATGAAGAATTAAAGTTTGCCAGAGACCTGCCATATAACCAATCCCACAGACATTTTTCGCACCTGATGGCTATTCATCCTTTGGGAGAAATCCGTTGGGAGAACGGAGAAAAAGACCAGCGCATCATCAAAAATACAATTGATTTACTAGAGAAAATCGGCCCCGATTATTGGTGCGGTTATTCTTATGCCTGGTTAGGTAATCTCAAAACAAGAGCCAAAGATGGTGAAGGCGCTGCCAAAGCATTGAAAGATTTTGCAACGGCTTTTTGTTCAACCAATTCGTTCCATCTCAATGGCGACCAGACGAAATCAGGCAAATCAAAGTTTACTTATCGGCCATTTACTTTAGAGGGCAACTTTGCTTTTGCCGCAGGCATACAGGAAATGCTTTTGCATAGCTATGCAGGTTTTATAGAGGTTTTTCCGGCTGTACCACAGGATTGGAAAGAAATCAGTTTCAATCAGTTAAGAGCAGAAGGGGCATTTCTTGTTAGTGCTAAAAAAGAAGCAGGGCAGGTGGATGCCATAAAAATCGTAGCAGAAAAAGGAGGTAAAACTCTCTTGAAATTACCTTTCAAAACACATTTCTTTCAATCCAGAAAAGGTGTGACTACTAAAGTACTGGAAAACAATATGCTTGAGCTGAGCTTTGAAAAAGGCGGGGAGATTATAGTGCGGAATGGCTATGAATAAAAAAAAGAGAGTTCTTTACAGAATCTCTCCCATCAACAATAGATTAGTACATAGATTAACTCAAATTGCTCCTGATTATTTATTCTTTCTGAAAAGATAAGCGGGGGCATCAAATGCCATGCCGTTATCAATCATCAATTCACCCGGGCAAATTCTGACGTTCCCTTTGATATAATTATAGTCACCATCATCAAACTTTTCTTTGTCCGGTTGTATGGTCACCCATGATAGTTTTTCAAATGTTTCCTGTTTGAAATCGAAGGTCATCGTATTGGCCAGCTTACCATTTTCATAGATTTGAGCCAATTGCTTACCATCACTTTTTTGTGAAATGACCAGTTTTACATCAGGTATTTCCGCACCCGGAGATATCATTGTGATAGTGCCTTTCAATTGCCATTCGCCATAAATTTCTTTCTTTACATCGGCTATTTTTAAAGGTACATCAGCCGAGTTGTACAGACAATCAAAATCCAGAATAGATTCTGCTTTGAGTGTATTCAATGCCGGAACGTCTTCGTCAGAAGTTTTACAAGAGCTGAGATATAGTAGTGAGAAAAGGCTAAAGCCAATGATTAAATTTTTCATGAAAATGGTTTTTTTTCTTATTGATACTTTAAATATATAAATGGTTGTAATCTATCTGAAATTTTTAAGAAACATTAACACTCTCATAGCTTATAGGCTACTGTAAATGAAATATTACGATTCCGGTACTCAAAATCATTAGAGCTATCGGGCATTCTGGTGCCTATGTTTTTCAAGCCAGGTTCGTAGTTGATTCCTATAGCCATCGAGCCGAACTCAGCCCCTAAACCTGTTATGATGCCCATATCAAATCTTTTCAAAGACTTATCCTTAAAAAGGTTATGGCTTTGCTCATCATCATCTCTTTCAACGCCTGTGTAATGGTTTTTGGTTTTGACTGTTGCGCTGATACCGTATGCAGCATAAGCTCCTGCATTAAGAAAGAGTCTCGTCTTTGTCCCCACAGCAAATTTATAGGCCAGCTTAAGTGGTATCTGTGCATACCTCAGGTCGAAAGTGTTTTTCCAATGCGTAATGGGTGGATTACTGCCGCCAATCCATGCCTCTGCTCCCCTGAACACAACGCCCTTTGTTGTAAAGGCTATTTCTGATTGCAGGAAAAGAGATTTAGTAAGACCATATTCGCCAGTCAGACCAATCTGAAAGCCCGGTTTAAGGTTTTTTGTATCGTAAAAATATGGGTTGTAAGAAGTAGAGGATAAGTTCAGTCCTGCTTTGATACCATAGTTAAATGTTTTTTGTGCTTTTGTGATTAGTGGGTAGGTGATGCTTAGTAAAACAGCCAGCACTTGAGTCATTTGTCTCTTGTGGATTTTCATTATAATTGCTTTTTCAATGGTTTGATACCGCTAAGGATATACGCTAATGATAATTTATTGGGCCAAATGGTTGTAAGGCAAACGTGATTTTTATAGAAAATTAATGAACGAATTTTCATGAAAGGATTTTTACCCGATAAATCGCCCATTTAACAGATAAATCCGACCTGTTGACCAAATGTATTTTCTTAAGCTTTATCTTGTGACTAACTTTGAAATAAACAAAAAAGCTATTATGACCACTATTCAAGTACGTAATGTCTCACACCAGTTTTCTAATCGCGAGTATGTATTAGAAGATATTAATCTCAACGTGCGGGAAGGGAGTATCTATGGTTTTCTCGGCCCGAACGGCGCCGGAAAAACAACTACCCTGCGCCTTATTCTGGGACTGTTGAAAAAACAGAAAGGTGAAATCGAAATTTTCGGCAACCCGTTCGATACTCATCGTATCGAGATTTTAAGCAAAATCGGTTCGTTGATTGAAAGCCCCTCACTCTACGGACATCTGACAGCCGTCAATAATCTGAAGGTATGGCAGAAAATCTATCAATCACCTGATAAGCGTATCGGCGAAGTACTGGAATTGGTGGGATTAGCCTATACTAAAAACAAAAAAGCCGGTCAGTTTTCGTTGGGCATGAAACAACGTCTGGGTATAGCGGTGGCTCTTCTAAACAGTCCCTCCTTATTGATTCTGGATGAGCCCACCAATGGCCTCGACCCAAGCGGTATTGTAGAAATCAGAGAATTATTAAAGCACCTGAATCAGCAGCATGGCATCACAATTATCATTTCAAGCCACTTATTGGGTGAAATTGAAAAACTGGTAACCGATGTAGGTATCATTAACAAAGGTAAAATGCTTTTTGAAAGCTCTTTAACCGATTTATTGAAACGCCAGCATCAGGCATCTACTATTTATTTTGATACCAACAATAACGAAGAGGCTTTGCAATTGATTAAGCAACAGAAAATTGAAGCAACAATTGAGAAAGAGCGTATTGTGGTGTCGCACCTGTCTAAACAAGCCATTGCTAAAGTAAACCAGACTTTGGTTGCCAACAGCATTGATGTGTATGGCATTAAGGCTGTAGAAAATGACCTTGAAAGTATTTTTATGAATTTAACCAACAATTGATTATGCTAAGTTTTATACATAGTTTTCAGAGTGAGTGGCTTAAAAAGAAAGGTACGCTGGCTTTCTGGCTGGTAATTGTCGGTAGCTTCTTTATTCCGCTTATATTTACAATGCGTGGTATTTTTTATCCGCAAGATTTTCTGGCCGAAACCAAAAATCCGGTGTTCTGGGATGTTCTGCTGGGTCGTAGCTGGCAGTTTATGGCAATTTTTCTTTTACCAATGGGCGTAGCCTTAGCCACCAGCCTTATCACACAGATTGAGTTCAGAAACAATACCTGGAAACAACTCAATACTACGCCTCAGAGTTTATCCGTGATATTCTGGAGTAAATATGCCGTGATAATTGTCATGCTTTTGCAGTTTTTTCTGCTCTTTCATATAGGTATCTACCTTTCGGGACTGATACCTGCTATTATGTATGGCACAGCTGATTTCTTTCAGCGTTCATTGCCTTTTGAGTCTATATTAAAAACAGCAGGATTATACTTTATTGATTGCCTGCCCATCGTAGCCATTCAATATTTAGTCAGTTTGCAATTCAAAAACTTTTTAGTGCCTCTGAGCTTTGGGATAGGGTTAATAATAGCATCTCTGATTGCCGTTCAATGGAGGTATGGTTATATGATACCATATACTTATTGTCCGTATAACATGTTTTCAGCTAGGCAGCCCGGCATGGTTCCGAATAAGGTTAATTTTCATTATTGGGCAGTGGGCTATTTTATC
>CALRLS020000248.1:0-7789 GCA_943368815.1 Cyanobium sp. NIES-981 | reverse complement strand
CTTCACTTGCCCCTCTCGGAATGGTGTAAGCATGTTGTTTATAGTTCAGAATCGTCATGAGATAATCAGTAGTTGAACCACCACCATTGTAGCGCACATCAATTACGAGACCTTCTTTGCCAAAACCTGCTGCTGTAAACTCACGCTCAACCACCTCAAAGCTCGGGAAATCCATGCTCCGGATATGAATATAACCCAGACGGCCGTTTGAATATTTATCTACCAGTTTCGTACGGTTCTCTACCCATTCTTCATATAAACTATTAGTAATGCTGGCTGTCAGGCGAATCACCACTTCTCTTGATTTACCATCTGTGCTACGCACATTCAGCAAAACTTTTTCATTTACCAGTCCATTCAGTAAATCATAGAAATTCTCGTTATCACTTACCTCCTGTCCATTTACAGCCGTAATCACATCGCCTTCATTCAGTTTGCTTTTTTCTTTATCGGCAGGTGTACCCGGCACTAAGTGCGTTACTTTTACACCACCTGTTACGGGCACTAATTCAGTTCCTAAAAGCCCTGTAGTTTCTTTTTGTGTATCAATACGGTCGGTGACTGTCATACCCATGTGGCTTGAATTCAGCTCACCTAATAAGAGGTTGAACATATCTCTGAAATCGTTGCTCGTACTGGCATTGATACTTCGCTCTTTGTATTTATCGTGTAGTTTCACCCAGTCGTTGCCATGAAATTGCGGGTCATAGAAACCATCACGAATGGTGCGCCAGGCCTCTTCAAATACCTGCGTGCGCTCGGCATTATAATCAATTTTCATTTTGGCCGAATACGGCAGATTCTCCGTTGCGCTCGATTTCATATCTATTCTGGCGAAAGCCCCACCCATTTTGCTATAATATAGATATTTGCCCTCTTTGTCCATCACTACATTGCCCGGATTTGCACCGCCCTTTGTAATCTCTTTCAGGTCTTTGCCATCCCATTTGATACTATAGAGGTCTCTACCCTTGGCTGTACTTGACGAAGTTGTATAATAGAAAGTTTCGCCATCTTTCGAAATCACCAGATCACTTTCATCACCCGGGAAGCTCGTTACACGCACGATTCTCTCATGAATTTTATCGAAGTCGATTTTGATGGGTTTTGGCGCTTTTTTATCATTACCTTTTGCAGGAGCTGCCGCAGGTTCAGGGGTATCACGTTCCTGCCAGTCCTGCGTTTCTCTTTCCCAGTCTTCTTTTTTCAACCATACAAACCAAACATCATTACTGCGACCTGTGCTGCGGCCAGAAATAAAGCCTAGCTTTGAGCCATCAGCACTCCAGAATGGACGACCATCCGTGCGTGGATGCATGGTTACATTCACAGGTTTGGTTGAATTATCAGCCGCCTGAATGTATATCTCCTGATTAAAATACAAATCACTGATAGCATAAGCCAGCCATTTACTGTCAGGACTCCAGGCAATGCCGTTCGGACCATCCCAGCTATCACTCAATATTTTTTCGTTAGATAATTTGCCATCCGGGCTAATATCTGCCACCACAAAAGTACCTCTGCCACGTACATAGGCAATTTTCTTATTATCAGGCGATACCACCAGATTGGTCTCGTCTCCTGTCGTTTTGGTAATCTGCACCAGACCATGTTTCATCGATTTGAAAACATTGCGTTGGGTAGTATCAATCGAACGAACCATGTAAATATCAAAATTGCCATTGGCTCTATCGCTTGTAAACAACAGGGTCGAATCATTCAACCAGGTAGGCTCAACATCACGGTATGCGTTTTCAGACACATTGATACTTCTGGCTTTTTCTTTATCGGCTTCTTTTACAAATACCTCGCCTCTTACCGAAAATGCCAATAATTTACCATTGGGAGACACGGCAAATTCGTTCGCTCCGGTTGTCATGGTTTTTTGTTCGGTGGCATCCAGACGGTCGTCTGCACTTATCACTACATTTAGTTTTTGCGCTGAGCCCTTATCCGCTTTCATGGTGTAGAGATTCATGTCTTTTTCAAACACAATCGAACCACCATCAGCCGAAATACTAAATGCACGGATAGACTCATCTTTATAATTGGTCAGTTTCTCCGGATTGCCTGCTTTGCCATTGGCATCCAGTTTCAGGCGATAAATATTATATGCTCCTGACTCACTGCTCAGGAAATAAAGCGTATTATTATTGCCCCATTGCGGAAAAACATCGTTGGTTTCGAAACCGGGTAATTGCAGATAGGTCTTGTTTTTAGTATCATAAATCCAGATATCACGGTCTGAGCTTCCTTTGTAGGCCTGTCTTGCTACCGGATTAATATCACCACGAACAAAGGCAAGAAAACGGCCATCGGGTGATAGAACCGGGTCGAAACCTACGGCATCTAAAAATCTTGATTCGGTACCACCCTTTGGACTAATGCTATAGACTTCATTAGGGCGTTCGATTTGTCTGAACTCGCGATTGGTTGAGAAAAGGATTTTATCAGGCTGTGTCCAGCTTGAAATATTATCTGCTCCTGAATGGTAAGTGAGGCGTTTAGGCATACTGCCCTCAGCCGACATCACAAAAATGTCATTATTGCCGAATCTCGCCCCTGAAAAAGCAATCTGCTTGCCATCAGGACTAAAAACAGGGTTAGATTCATAGGCATCATGAATCGTCAGGCGCGTAGCTTTACCACCTGAAGCAGGGACTGTCCAGATATCACCCTGAAACGAAAAGGCCACAACAGACCCATCTTTATTGATAGCGGGCTGACGCAACAAGAGCGCATTCTGCGCCTGCAGACAGAAAACTGTTAAACATGTAATTGTTACGGTTAAGAGAGTTTTTTTCATTGCAAAGAATAGCTTGTTGATTAAAACCCTAATTTATAATAAAATTGGGTTTAGTGTGTGTAAAAAAGATGATTTGGGGGGATTTTGAGATAAAATGATGAAGGTTTGTTGAGTTAGAGTGAAAATTGATAATTTTCTCAGTTCGGCTGAATCTAAATCCGTAGTAGAACTATCAGTCGGTGAGTACGCCGTTTTTAAAACGGCTTTTTGAAAAATGCAATTTCTAATTTTCCGTTCAGAGAACGGATGACACAACGACTGAATGAAGATTCAGCCGAACGGGGGGTATGTAAAACCCTATAAAATCTTTCCGCCTGGCATTCTTTACAATTTGTATTTGGTCTAAAATTCCTCTAATTTCGCCTTTGAGGCGGCCGACGCTACGGTTTGCAGTCATTGTCATTTTGTTTGTTCGTAACTACAAAAGTACAATTTCTGCGACCTCTATTATTTTTTAGTGGTGTAGAGTAAGCCACATTATCTCTTATTACCTCTAGTAAGGCTAAAAACTTTCAGGATCTTGAAGAATGTGTAAGGCAGTCACTTGCAAACACTCCCTCGATACTCGTAAGGATGCTTAAAGATTTTCCTAGTCCGGAAAATGAGAAAGACATTGAGCTTTATGAAAAGGAGATAGCAAAGTTTTACTATGGAGAAATAGAAATAGTTAGTATTGAAACTATCCCCCAAGAAAATACTGATTCCTTAACCCTGTTTATAATTGATGATTTAAATCAATCAGGATTAACTAAATAAATTTGAATTAAAAAAGATGTAGTTAACAATTAAAAAACTACGACATAAATATTACAACAAAATATAGATTAGGTACCAAACAATACAAAAAGTACGACACAACTTTCGCATATTAGAGCGTTGGTGGCAAGCATAAAAAACTACCAGCGGACAATTTTATGGCTAAAATATACATTGTTTTGTTAAGCTGAAATTTATCAAATTGACATCCTAACTAATGAAAAGACGAGATTTTATACAAAAAACAATCATTGCAACTGGGACAATTGCGGTTATTTCAAATACTGCTGCTGGCTCATTTAAACAAATAACATCAAATCAAAATTTTAATTTCATGACAGAATTTCACCCAAACATTGAATTAATAAATGCTTTTTTTAAAGCTTATGCAACGAATGACGTTGGTGCGATAAAGAAAATATTTGCCGAAGACATTAAATGGCATATTCCAGGAACACACCCATTGAGCGGGACAAAAATTGGAGTTAATGCAGTTTTAGAGTACTTTCAACTATTGAATAAGGGACATTTCAAGGCAGAACCAATAGTGATGGGAGTTAATGACAATTTTGTCATTGATTGCCACAGAAATTGGAGTAACCTTGAAGGTGAAGAAAACTTGAATAATATGTCTTGCCTTCTTTGGAAAATTGAAAACCAGAAAATTGTTGAGGTTCATAACTTTCCTGAAAATCAACAAATTGTGGACTTATTTTTTTCAAAGCTATTCAAATAACATATTTGGCTGCAATTGAAAACGCCCGACGTAGGCTTGGGAAACTGAGACTATTGGTCGATATATTTTTAATAAAGTTAATTTTCAGCATCAAAAAATATTCTAAAATGAACAAATTGCTCTTTTTGCTCTTGCTACCTACTTTCTCATTTGCACAAATTGACAGTACTGATATAATTGTCAAAAAAATGATGGAGAAGCAAAAAATTGTTGGACTTTCTTTGGCTGTTATTAAAAACGGACAGACAGTTGTAAACAAAGGTTATGGATTAGCCAATGTAGAATTAAATGTACCAGTAACCTCAGAAACTGTAATTAGGCTTGGTTCAGTTAGTAAGCAGTTTTTTACAACAGCAATTATGAAATTAGAGCAAGATGGAAAACTCAGTATAGAAGATTCAGTGCATAAATATTTCCCTGATGCTCCTGAAATCTGGCGGCCAATTACAATAAGAAATCTGATGTCTCACACATCTGGCTTGCAAAGAGAAGGTCCTGCATATAACAATTTCAAAATACAACCCGACATAGACATTATTAAGTCTGCATACAGCCTACCCTTGCGTTTTAAAACAGGAGAAAAATACGAGTACTGTAATTTAGGCTATTTCATGTTGGCAGAAATTATAAAACAAGTAAGTGGTATGCCTTGGCATCAATATATACATGAGCAATTATTTATGTCGGCAGGAATGAATAATACTTATCTGACCGACTTTCAACTCATCATACCCAACCGTGCCGTTGGCTATGTGCACAAAAATGATAAGTTGGTAAATGCAACCCCTATGTATGCAATACGACCAAGCGGTGGATTTCTTTCTACTACTTCAGATATGATTAAATGGGAGAAAGTGATAAGAGAAGGGAAAATTATTCTTAAAAAGGATAATTGGAAAAAACTATGGGAACCGTATATTAAAATGTCAGACAAAGCAGATTCCAAAGACTATTCTTGTTTTGGATGGGAAATGTATGATTACAAGGGTCATAAATTAATCGTACATGATGGAGCTAACGTCGGGTTCAGGTCTATATTTTCACGTTATGTTAATGACGGGCTTTCAATCATCATTCTTGCAAATACAGATGAAACAATTCCAGAGGACATCGCAAACTCTCTTGCAGATTATTATTTCAGAAAATAACTAACAACAGTAACAATTCAGATAGAAACAAACTCAACTGCATACAACATTCGCTTTGCTGCCATGCTGGCGGACGTAATAGCATTTTTGGACGACTTATGTTTCAGCGGACACATCAGCGGACAAAAAATGCCTGCCACCAACATGGGTTTGTGGCAAGTGAGGGCTGACGGAAGTAATTGAGCATTAGGAATTTTATTGCACTTTTGTTTCGTCTGACGGAAACCTATTGAATTTATGTAAGTAACTCAACATCAGTAATTTATATCGGCATAAGTTCGGGCGGACGAGTTTCAAATCCCCCACCTGCAACAAGCCCTGTACGTTAGCGGTTATTTTATAGCGACACTCTAAAAATCAAAAAAATATGGCAGACAAAGAACAAAATAGACGGAAATTTCTTACCAATTTGGGCTTGACAACCGGTGCAGGAATTATTGGGTCAAGCTTTATAAAACATATTCCAGACTTACCTGCCGAAGAGTGCAAGACAACACCTATTTTAGAGTTAGGACCATTTGCAGTAATGAAATACCGAAAGCAAGCTGACCACGATATTGATTTGACACAAATTGACGGGAATGCAGGTGTTGCATTTGGACAAGTTATAACAGTATATGGAAAGATAACAGACAAGAATTGCAAGCCAATACAAGCTGCCATTGTAGAAATATGGTCAGCCAATCACTATGGAAAATATCATCACGAGTATGATAAAAGTGAACGGCAAGACGACCCAAATTTTCAAGGTTGGGGGCAAGCAATTACAAATGAATTGGGAGAGTATAAATTCAAGACAATATATCCAGGTCCGTATGGTTCAAGAACGAGACACATTCACTATAAGATTTCTAAAAGAAATTATCATGAACTTACTACACAGCTATTTTTTGAAGGGGAAGCCAAAAACAGCAAGGATTTTATTTTAAGCTCATTTCCTCATGACGAACAACAACTGATTACCCGACCCCTAATAGACAAAGATGATATAAAGCTGGTTGAGTTCAATATTACTTTAGATGAAGTTCAAAAAGGTAGTTTGCCAGAAAAAGTACTTAAAGAGTATATCGGAAAATATACTTTAAAAAATGCTCCATTTGACATGCAAAAGTTTATGAAAATGGCGATGGGCATTGAGGTAACCAACTTTGACTTTGAGATAACTCATAAAAAAAACCAATTGTTTATGACGTTATCGTTTTATCCAACTATCGAACTTGGATGGAATGCTAAAGACGAGTTCCAGTCATGGTCTTACAGTAACACTTTTATAAGGTTTAGAAGAGACGACAATGGAAAAGTTGTTGGATTGAGATTGCATTTTGGCGAAGACGACTATGTGGAAGCAGCGAAGAAAAACAACCGCTAACATTGGTATTTACAAAAGCTGGGCAGAAGGAAGTGCAATGGGCAGCAAATCATTAGTCAATTTCAGTTCAGGCAGGATGTACAAGGTTCAGCAGTAGTTCTTATCTTCAACAAAGCAATTTCAATCAGCAGCGGTTATGGGCGGACGGAATGCTATTACCCAGCCTTCGTAAATACCTGTCCGTAAGCGGCAAGCATTGACGACCCTGCTGACACAACGTAACAACTAAACAAATGAAACGAAACAAATGGATTTACAGTTTGACACTTTTAATTTTATGCTCTTGTCAAACTGCTACAAATAAAACCAATTCAGAACAAGACAATATAATTTTCAAAGACAATGCGGGACATTCATTAACGAAGAAAGAACTTGCAAATATTACTGGACAAGTAAATTATGAGATTTTGGGTAATCAAACTATTAATGAAACAGCTAAAGCTCTGCACAACGAAGCAAGAGAATTGGGACAAGCGGGCAAATACGATTTATCTATTGCTAAACTTGAACAAGCAATAAAAATTCAGCCGACTTGGGCATACCCAACTTATGACTTGGCTTATACATATTTGCTGAAAGGTGATTTTGACAATGCTCTTAAATTCTATAGGAAAACGGATGAGTTAGAGCCGAAGGGATTTTTTACAGCAAAGACCGCTTTATATTCATTGGAAGGAGAACAATCAGGAAAATTTCCAAAAGGTTTGTACACAGCTTACATGCAAATCGAGTGGATAGACGATGCAAACAAGAAGCTTGAAATCGCAAAAGGTATTACTGAAAAAGTTCCAGACTATGCACCAGCTTGGAAAGAACTTGCAAACCTGTTAAATGACAAAGAAGAAAAACTAAAAGCAATTGAACAAGGACTTTCAAAAAAACCTGATACTGACACCAAAGGAATTTTGGAAATAAATAAGGCAATTATATTGAACGAAAGTGGAAAGACAGAAGAAGCAAAGCAACTTTTGGGA
>CALRLS020000247.1:0-7790 GCA_943368815.1 Cyanobium sp. NIES-981 | reverse complement strand
ATAAAGTTGTGTTTTTGATGTAATCAGTGATTACCCTGACTCCCTTAGCAATGAACTTCCTTCTATTCTGAGGGCGACTGTTTTTGATCACCTTACAAACATAGAGAAAAGGAGTATATTCATCAAATACTCCTTTTTTTATGTCTTCCTCTATAATGGAATAATACAATTTATTTTAAATATAAGAGCCATGGCTGTAATCATGACTCATTTTGCAAAATTTCACGGTATTTTCGAGGAATTTTCAATTATTCTTTAACTTTTTTGAAAATAAACAATGATATGAGAATAGTACAATAAAAAAAGTTATCCACATATATCTTTTAATTCTACTTAACCTCTAATATTTGCTAATCTGTCGCTAATGTTCTTAAAATAATCTAAATTTTATTGATGCAATAAGTTTCATAAATAGTACTTAATCTTTCTTTTGTAAATACCTTGATATACTTACTTTTCAAAATCTTTTATTAGACCCGTGTCTTCAACCGCTATTACATTATCACCGAATTTTATATTATTCATTAACAACATTTTTGTTCGAACATCCGCTTGGCAAGATTTTTTAAATGCTGTTCTAAGTGGGACAAATAATAAATTGAATTCATCAATTGTAAATTTATCTAAATAATCTAAAAGCGTTTCAAGACTTTCCGTGGTATCGATGTGGGCACAAATCTTATTTCTTATCGTTCTAATTCTCTCTTCTAAAGCAATATTCCTTGTTGTATAGGATTGGACTAATATCTGATACCCCTTCAAATTTTCATTATTTGAAATCTCGTAGAAACTTTCTATTTTATGACTTCCATCGGAAGGATTATAAGGATAAAGATTATCTAATAGATTTATTAAGTCTACAATAAGCATTGATTTTATGAGTCTTTCTAAATCTTTACTTTGGGCTTCATCTGGTAAAATTGACGCCAAGTAATAGATTGTGTCAATAATACTATTTATTTGAGTACCTCTATATTGTATTTGATTAATAGCGACCAAAGATATTGTATTCGGCCGTGTTAAAGCTAAATTATCTGATGCTATTGATGGTGTCGTGGGTATATTACTAGTAGAAGGTTTTAGTTCTACAGACGCAATTGTAAAATCAGAATAAGAAGTGATTTCATTCCTCTTTAAACCATGTAACAAGTTGTAAATATCTAAAACTTCAGTTATAAAATAATCTAAGGTTGTAACATCTATGTCATTCCAAACTTCAAAAGTTTCAAGAATTGGTAAGTCTTGTCTATGGGCTGTAAGCTTATCTCTAATTTTAGAATAATAATCCTCATACTCGTCTCGAATTTTGCTTATTTTCTCATTAATAGATTTTACATTTACATCTTTCTTATCAAGCGAATTTTTAATTTGGGGAGCAAAGTTGAAGAAAGCATCAAGGTAAACAAAAATGCTTCTTGAGATTATTCTTTTTTTATAATCATTGGTTGCTACGTTTGATAACCGCTTTACAAGATTCATCATCCTTACGCAGTAAAGGGTTTTTTTTATCAATTCTTCCATTCTAATTTTTATTATATCAACTACATTAAAGGATTTGTCCAGTTAAGAAAAACTGTTTAATCCAGAGTGAGGCTAAACTTATTGTTCTGTCATGTTATTTTTATCTAATTTTTCAAGAGACTTTGTAAACAACTTAAGTTTAAATCAAAGTTACGAAACAATTTTCAAACCGTGTCAATATAATCCATCAGGTTCGCCCTCAAAAACGCGTAAATACAATATAAGTTTTCAAGGCTTTACCTTGTTTATAATTGTCCTCGCTTTAGTTTAATTATAGATACCTACAATCCAATCTTCCCCTCCACCCAATAAGGCTGTGTGATAATATTCCTGCCACTTACCCCTTTTTCTTTCAAAGCTTTTCTGAAATTCTGAATGGATTTGCCATTTCCTATCAGATAGAATGCGCCGTTTTTCCACAAATCCCAGACTGTGTCGGGCGTGTTCATCAGAACTTGAATGGCGTTTTGTGCTTTATTGGCCGAAGAACTGACTATATCAAGCACACAGTTTGTTTTAATTGCATGATTCAGGGTACTTTTATCTAATTCCAGAATACCAATATAATTCTGGCTGTTTTCTTCAATCACATTCCTGAGGCTTTCAAAGAAACCTATCGTTGTTTCATCACCAAAAAAGAAATGGTATTTGTGTTCTTTCTTATAAAAATCAAATCCACGGGGAAGCCCCACGCTTACTATATCGTTTAATTTTAGGCCTGTAATATAATTGCTGCCGGGGCCATTGCCATGCAAATGAAAAATAACTTCAAAAACACCTGTTTCACTATTCCAATAGGAGGGAGTGTAATTGCGAAAGTTTGTATCATCAACCCTGATAAAGACTGCCCAACCGATTTTAAATCTTGTATTGCTGATATCTCCTTTGAAAGTAATCTTTTTAATGTAGGGATTAAGGTAAACAATATCAGAAACGACTACTTTTCTGTTTTTACCACTAAAGACGCTCTCCATAGCATCTGCAACCCATTTTGGTATTCTTGGCATAATACTTTTTTTATGCAAAATACCGCAATAAATTTGGCCGGATGGTTTTATAAAGAAAGGGGATGATTGGACTATTCACGGAATTTATTCCTGAAAGCAAGCGGTGTTTCTTTGGTAAGTTTTTTAAATAAACGTGAAAAATAGGTATGGTCTTCAAAACCCAGATCAAAAGAGATTTTTTTCACGTCTGCATTGGTATAATACAAACTTCTTTTGGCCTCCAATAGCATTGCCTGTTGAAGAAATTGTGTCACTGACAAACCGATTGTAGCTTTCACACAATCGTTCAGATGAGACGTGGTAATATGTAATTTTTCGGCATAAAAAGAAGCAGTATGTAAAAATGAATGTTCAGTTACCAACCCTTTAAATCTTTGAGTAATCCTGAATGCCTGCTTCCTTTTGTCTTGATGCTTTTGTTGAGATACTAAAAAAAGTGACGCAATATGAATGATTAAGGCATTCAATAAATGGTTTACTATCTGGGTTTTATAGATATTATCGGTATTGAACGCCTGATCTAATACTTCAGCCATTTTAAGAAGCCCCTTTGTATCAATCAATGAGAGTTTTAAGCTTTGGTCTGAAACCGCTGTATTCTCAAAGATATTTCTGCAAAAGCCCGGCACAAGAAAAGGGGCTATGCTGATAAAATAGGCTTCGGCATCTTTGCTGATTATTTCTACCGAATGAACCTGATAAGGCTTAATCAATAAAATACTTTTGGGACGGATGGCTATAGTTTCCATATCACAAGTGATGGTTCCACTTCCTTTTATACCAATAGCCAGGCTATAATATTCATCTCTGTGTTCGGTTAACTTGTTTATATTCTCTTCATCCTTATGATAAACCATATGTATTACCTCTACCCCGCCAACAGCCGTTATCTGTTGTTGATGAATCGGTATTTTATTCAAGGATGGCATGATACAAATGGTAGACTGGTGTTAAAATCAAAGAGGAGTTTAAGAAAGCGAATATTTAACCCATCACTTTAACCTATCAGGATTCTCACTCACAAATGCAGACCAACCTTTCTTTTTAGAGCCGTTCCCGGTCAGCGCTTTGGTTTTGCCATGCATATAATGGCATATGGCAACCCCAACTGCATCGGTCGCATCATAAAACTGGGTATCAAGTTTGATTTTCAAAATCTGTTCGAGCATATAAGCTACTTGTTCTTTACTTGCATTTCCGTTGCCCGTAACTGATTGCTTCACAGTTTTAGGCAGATATTCCACAATTGGCACATCCCTGTTCAGTGCGGCAGCAATCGCTACACCCTGTGCCCTGCCCAATTTTAGCATTGATTGCACATTTACCCCATAAAATGGAGCTTCAATTGCCATTTCATCGGGTAGATACTCCTCAATGAGTTGTGTCATTCTTTCATAAATCTTCTTTAGTTTCAGTTCGTGTGTGCTATATTTGTCGAGCTTTAAAACACCGTATTGAGTTAAAGTAATGGCATTCCCTTGTACAGCAATAATACCATACCCCATAATTCTCGTACCCGGGTCAACGCCCAAAATGATTTTCTCTTTATTCATACATGCAAATTAACTCAAAAATATCAGACTTTATTCGCAAGCAGGGATTCCGCATATTAAAAAATATCCTCTTTGCTGCTGTATTGTATGCGGTGTATCGGGTGCTGAATGAAAAAGGAGAAAGTATTGATGAAGTGATTGTCTATTTTAAAGCACTGACATGGAGCAACACCCTGGTATTTGTCTTATTATTAATTCCGCTTAACTGGGCCTTCGAAGCATGGAAATGGCAAAGGTTAGTAATGAAAATAGAGCAAATCAGTTTTTGGGAGGCCTATCAGGGTGTATTGGCAGGTCTGGCCTTAGCCAATTTCACACCAATGATGATAGGCGATTATGCAGGTAAAATTCTGATGCTGAAAACCCGGAAACGCACAGCAAGTATCGGAGCCATCCTCTTGGGCAATGGTATGCAACTATATGTATCATTATTGTTTGGAGCTATCAGCTATACTTATTTCCTGTTAGTAGTAGAGCCGGAGCCTTTTTTATTACATATATCTATTATTGCATTGCTTTTCATTCTTTTGCTGATTGGTGTTTGGATAGCCTTTAATCTACAAAGACTGAATTTCATCAGGACGGATAAAAAAATCTTTAATTATATCAGACAATACCTGATTGTAATAAAAGAATATAGCATATCCGAAATCAGAGATATATTTCTGATAGCCACAGGCAGGTATATTATCTTTACTATTCAGTTTTTATTAGTATTCCGGCTATTTCAGATTAACCTGCCTACTGAGGTGCTGTTGGCGGGCATCGGAATTATTTTCCTGACCAAAACTTTGGGGGCAGCATTTAACTTTCTTGGCGATTTAAGCATGCGTGCCATTAGCTCTGTTTATTACTTCGGATATTTTGGTGCGAAACTCTCCCTCATCACTACGGCAACCTTTACTATCTGGCTGATTAATGTTTTAGTACCTGTTATTATAGGTAGTCTATTTATCTTAACTTTGAGATTTTCAACCAAAAGCCTGAAAGCTTCCACGGACTAATTGGCCTTTATTAATTCCCAATCATATTGCTAACTATTATTCTCATATCTATTGCAACCATCTATTTCCTGATGAATGTGGGATTGGTCATTGTCTGGCTTCGAAACAGACCCTATCAAAAACAGATTCTAATTAAATCTTCGCCTATTTCTATATCAGTCATTATTCCGGTTCGCAATGAAGAGAAGAATATCATCAAGCTCTTAAAAGATTTAGAAAACCAGACTTATCCTAAAGACAGGTTTGAGGTGATTGTCGCAGATGATGATTCCACCGACAATACCCTGTCACTTTTAAGAGATTTTCAGAAAATCACTTCTTTACGATTAATTATTAATCCTCTGCCACTTAAAGAAAATAATGCTTCTCCTAAAAAACGAGCCATCAATACATCTATTCAATTGGCTAGGGGTGATTTAATAATAACCACCGACGGTGATTGTCGGGTGGGAGAGAGTTGGCTGGAAACCGTCGCTCATTTTCAGGCGGAGAAAAAAGCCTGTCTGATTAGTTCGCCTGTTACTTTTATGAATGATTCTGATACATTTATCGGGAGCCTCTGGCAAAGAATCCAGACCATTGAATTCAGCAGCCTTATAGGGTCAGGGGCGTGTGCCATGTTTATCCGGAAACCTAATATGTGTAACGGAGCAAATCTGGCCTACCTGAAATCGGTATTTGAAGAAGTCGGAGGTTTTTCAGGCAATGAAAATCTTGCTTCGGGTGATGACGAATTTCTGATGCATAAAATTGCAGCCCGGTACCCGGATAAGGTTTATTTTCTGAAAAGTCAGGCTGTCATTGTAGAGACAAAAGCACATGATTCCTTGAAATCATTTTATTATCAGCGTAAAAGGTGGGCCAGTAAGTGGAAACATTATCATAATCCTGTTACAACGGCCTTAGCTATTTTTATCTTTCTGGCTAATTTTTCCTTAATTATCACAGCGGGCTTGTATCTGTTTAATAGGATAGACCTGCTAAATTTACTGATTATCTTCTTGCTCAAATTTTCTGCAGAGTTTCTTTTTTTAACCTTGGTTCTTAGTTTTTTGCGCAGAAAAAGTTTAATTTGGCTCATTCCTTTTGTACAAATCATTTATCCTTTATATGTAACATTTTTTGGGCTAGTAGCTCAAGGAAAAAACGAGTACTTCTGGAAAGGGAGAAAACTCCAATAATGCAAACCATCACTAAACTAAACGGATGAAACAATTATTTCTGCTCCTCTTCTTGCCTGCACTAGTTTTTGCACAAAGCAGGAAAGAACAACGCTTACTGAAAAAAGCGGATAAAATTCACGCACAGGCCTACACAGTTGATACGCATGCAGATGTACCTATTAATATGATGGAGATGGAGGGCTTTGATATAGGGGCGAAGCATAACTATGCTGAGGATGGAACGCAGATTGATTTCCCACGGATGAAAGAAGGCGGAATGGACGCTATGTTTTTTGCTGTATATCTGGCACAAGGCAAGCGTACACCCGAAGGTGATGCAGAAGCGAAGGAAAAAGCCCTGAAGATTTTTCAATCAATACATGATGCAGTAAAAAAATATCCTAATGTAGCCGAATTGGTTACTACAGCAAAAGAAGGATTTGCCGTACATAAAAAAGGAAAGCTTGGTGTATTTATCGGCATGGAAAACGGTTGGCCTGTCGGGCATAATCTGGCAAACCTGAAACTCTATTATGATTTAGGTTTGCGTTATATTACCCTGTCTCATTCATTTAATAATGATATATGCGATTCGTCTGGTGACCCCGAAGGAGGCGAATATGGAGGCGTAAGTAAATATGGAGAAGAGGTGATTGCTGAAATGAACCGATTAGGCATTATTGTCGATGTTTCTCATATTTCAGATTCGTCCTTTTATGATGTTATGCGCCTGAGCAAAGCTCCGGTTTTTGCTTCGCACTCTTCATGCAGAGCCTTGTGTGATGTAAAAAGAAATATGACCGATGATATGATAAAATTGATGGCATCGAAGGGAGGAGTTATTCAGATTAATTTTGTGGCAGACTTCTTGAAGAAGCCATCAGAGGAAGTAGCAATCTCTATCCGGACATTAAGGATGCAGGCCATGAAAGCCGATGCTACGCCTGAAGATAAAAAGAAGATTAATGCCGAGCTTCGCCAGTTAAAGTATAAGTATCCCGGCGATGTGCCAACAGTTAAGGCAGTTGTTGACCATATTGACCACGTAGTACAGATTGCAGGAATCGACCATGTTGGTATCGGGATGGACATGGATGGCGGAAGTGACGTAATTGGCTGTGAAGATGTAAGCAAAATAAAAAATGTAACCATTGAATTGTTACGCAGGGGATATTCGGCGAAAGATATACGCAAAATCTGGGGAGAAAACACCATGCGTGTATTGGCTGCAGCCGAAAAAGTCGCTAAAGAATTGAAGTCCTCACGATAATACAGATATATTTTGCTGAATAAGTAATCAGAAAAATTACTTTTTTTAGTACAATTTTTGACTAAACGAATACAAACTGATATTTTTAATTTAAAAAAAAGTATTAATTTGACTTTTTTAAGCTAAAGTTTCTATCTTTGTAAAACTATAACATTTTTAATAAAGTTTATAATAAAATTAACCTCCAGGGAGTTAATATATAAAAATACTTAGAAAAATTTGGAAGCATTATTCAAAGTGTTTAATATTGTACAGGATTGAGACAATATTCT
>CALRLS020000246.1:0-7791 GCA_943368815.1 Cyanobium sp. NIES-981 | reverse complement strand
TGCATATTGATCTTTTGCCAGATCTAACTCATTATTTACTGCCTGTAATTCGGCACGTTCACCAATCAGTTTATTATCTAATTGGCGACGCTTGTTGTTTAATTGTTCAATTTTTAATTTTTTCGCGCTATTTAATGCCTCGATTTGTGCTTCAACCGTAGTAATTTTCCCCTGATAATAATTGATTGTGCCTTTCTTTGCCTCAACCTGCTGTTGAGTACGGCCAACCAGATTTGGGTCGAGATAATCTTCTTTTATTTCGGAAATTTGCAGAATTGTATCCCCCTTTTTTACAAAGTCGCCCTCTTTCACCCACCATTTCATTATTTTGCCGGGAATAGGCGAGTTAATATTCTGTGGACGTTGTTCCTGAAATAGTGTGGTGATGGTGCCTTTTGCCTTGATATTCTGGGTCCAGGGCAAAAAAAGTATCAGCGCAAAAAACAACATGATACCTGCAAACCAGTATTTCACTTTACTTTGCCTATTGCTGCGATATATATTATCGAATGATTTTATCTTATACCCACTGACTGATCCATCAGACCGCCCCATTGGGAAGTTCTTGTCTATCTTTATCTCTTTCATAGCTTTACTGAAATTTTTAAACACATATTTAAACTATTTTACCATTTTCTAACTGATAATGATAATCACATTTCTGAGCGAAAGCCTTATCATTGCTTACAACTATAATTGTCGTGTTCTGTAGTTTATGAAGTAAATAATCAACCATTTTTTCTTTTTCATTTACTTCTAAACCTTGCCAGGGCTCTTCTAAAAGCAACAGATTGGGCTCATTGACAAACGCTCGTAACAATAATATTTTCTTAACTATGGTACTTGGCAGTTTCTTTCCTGCAGAGTCAATCTCAGTTTCAAACCCCTGCTGCAGGGTGTCCAGATAACTTTGAATACCCAGGTTTTCGGCAATTCTGGTTACATTTTCCGGCAAAATACCCTGTTTGTTCATACTTATGTTTTCCCAGACAGTGCCTCTGAAAATATCCTGCTGGTTAAGATAAACGCCGGTCTTGTTTCGTAAGGTCTCTAACTGATAGTTGCCGATAGGAATATTATTAATGAGAATAGCTCCTGTAAAATCACTGAAATTTCCACTGATTACCCTCAGCAAGGTAGACTTACCCGAGCCTTCATGTCCCGAAATACAAACTTTACTGTTGGAGGGAATCGAGAGGTTAATATTATTAAGTGCCGTTTTACCGTCAAGGTATTGGAAATTAAAATCAGAAATTTTGATACTTACGCCACTATTTAATGTATTTAAAACAAGACTACCTTCTTTTTCTAAGGGTGTTCCGGTAACAGAAGCCAGTTTTTCAAGACCTGTAATTATATCATAAACATTATCCAGACTTCCGATTAGTTTTTCTACTGCAGATATCACTGTCAGAATCACAATTTCGGCAGCAATAAATTCACCGATATTAAGCTGTTGATTCAACAATAAGTAAGTACCCACAATAAGCATTGTGGCTGTAATACCTACTTTAAAGAATACCAGCGCTGTGTATTGAAGCAACAGCACATTGAAATGAGTTGTTCGCGCTTTAAGATAGCCCAAAACATTTTTATCGGTTTTCTGTAGGTTAAGATGTGTGCCCTGACTAAACTTAAAAGATTTAATGACTCTTGCAATTTCTTCCAGCCAGGCCACTACCTCATACTTGTAATTGCTTTCTTCTACGCTCGACAGCCACCCCTTTTTGCTTGTAATACGTAAAATAAACAACAGTATAAATACGAGAATAAAACCAAACACGATAAATATCGGGTGATACAGTGACAACAAAATGAGCCCGAAAATAATCTGGATAGTTGCCGTCGGAATGTCTAACAGAAGTTTAGATAAACCCTTTTGCACATTCATGGTATCAAAAAATCGATTTACCTTCTCAGGCAGATAATAGTTATCTACTTTCTTCAGATCGAAGCGGGGAATCGTTTCAGCAAACTCAAAAGCATTACGGGTAAAAATATTCTGTTGGATTTTCTCAATAATCTTCATTTGGTTCATTTGCATAATGCCTACCATAAGTACGCCAAACACAACTACAAAAATCAAAATATAAATTGAGGTAACCATTGATGCACCCAATACAAACCCTATAATTGCCTGCACCCCAATCGGTACACTCAATTGCACCAGACCACTCAATATGGCATAGAAATAGATTGAAGTGATTTCCTTTTTTTCGATATAAATTAAATCCCAGAGCCGTTTTGTCGGAGTTGTTTTCTCAGTCATATTATCCAATTATATTATTGACACAAAGATATGAGTACTTTTTTATATAATAGTAATACTATTATATATATTTGTAAAAATATTTTCATTGATATTATTACTATTATACTTCAAATTTTACTAGTTTTACATAAAAGACAAAGCAAACATGGATTTTCAGGTAACATTCAGGGTAAACGAGAAGATTTATTTGCGAGATCCTGAAAGTAGTGAACTCGGCAAACAAATTGTAAAAAAGGCCATAGACCTTATATATGACCTTGGTTTCGAACATTTTACATTCAAGAAGTTAGCCATAGAAATGAAAACAACAGAAGCAACTATTTACAGATACTTTGAAAACAAACACCGTCTGCTTTTGTATATACTCAACTGGTACTGGTCATACCTTGAATTTTTGCTGATATTCGAACTACAGAATGTTAAAGACAATCGGGCAAAATTGAAAACTATTATTCAATTGCTGACTCACGAATTACCTGAAAGCGCAGGCAGACTTGACTATAATAAGAAGTTTTTAAACCAGATTGTGATTGCCGAAAGCAGCAAGGTATATCTGGTAAAGGAGGTAAAGGAAATAAATAAGAGTGAGGTTTTTAAACCATATAAGGATTTATGCGCCAAGATTGCAGAAGTAATTGCCAACTATAATGACGCCTATCAATATCCAAAATCATTGAGTAGCACACTTATTGAAGCTGCACACCATCAACAGTTCTTTAGTAATTTTTTACCAAAACTCACCGATGTAAGCCAGCAGAATAGAAAAGAGTTTACTGCTGACTTTTTAGAGGATTTGCTTTTTAAGATTTTGGGATGATTTACCACAAAAGCAAACCGACAGTGCTTTTTCATATTCAGAAGCTTATGCAATCGCTTCCTGACAATGCAAATGTGATAACTATCAGTATATTTGTCGGAAAACTAAAGCCTGCAAATTCAAAGTATTTTCGTTTTTTGTATCTTAATCGGATAATAATAACCTAAAAGTAAAAAGGCACTCTGAATCCGGAGTGCCTTTTGCTTTAAAATTCCTTTGCGAGGAATTCAGAGAAAATCTATATAAAACTGTCTACCTTCTTATCAGCCCGACTATGCCCAGTACTACTAAAGCGCCAATTACGGCTTTGATAATGTGAGCAATAGCGCCTGTGCCTACGGAGATACCTAAAACGCCGAACAGCCAGCTGCCTACAAGGGCACCAACTATTCCGACTATAATATTACCAATCAGACCGAAGCCAAAGCCTCGTTTGATTTCACCGGCTAACCAGCCGGCAATGGCACCAATGATGATTGCGTACAATAGACCTTGTCCTTCCATATTCTTTCGTGTTAAAGGGTTTAAAATAAAGTAATTGTGTATAAACAATTTGATTTACTGCTTTCTGACACTTTCTCTATTGATAGGTAACAAAAAGTTTGTGGATTTAGTAAACCAATATATTGAGTTCTTATGACAAAGAATTATCTATTGAAGCATATGATAAAGGCTTTTCTATAAAATTATGAGCACCGCTCTCCATAGCCTTGTCTTTAAGTTTCCCAACAGCCGTAATCATCACAATCTTACTATTGGGGAATAGTTTCTTGAATTCGGGTAATTTATCGATGCCTAAACCATCAGGCAGGTTATTATCTAAAAAAATCCATTGAGGTTGTGGTGTCAGGCTACCTGCTTTTTCAAACCCATCCTGCAAAGTGTGGGCATGAAATGATTCTATTCCTTTCTTTTTCAAAAACATTTTAATCAATAAGCAGGTATCTATTTCATCATCTACTATGAGAGCAGACAATCCCATTTCTTGTAAGCTTTTCATCTTTACATATTTATCATCAAAATATAATATATACTTATTTATAAAAAACCATGCCAGCACTTTTTTTTCTCAGTTTTTTACCTGCGTGCTACTATTCCCCCAATATGTGTAAAAAGTTCTACATTTTAAATCACCTCTATTACTTAAATCAGGAATACGGACATGGAATAAGATTTTTAAACTATACATCATATTTGAAAACTATTAAACATTGGACTATTATGAAAAGTACTTCAAAAATCTTGTTAGGAGTTATCACAGCAGCAGCGGCTGGAGCAGTAATCGGAATGTTGTTTGCGCCGGATAAAGGCAATGAGATTCGCTCAAAAGTAAAACGGACGGCTAATGAATTGGCAGATGAGCTATTGAATGCGATTCGTCGTGGGAAAAGTCAATATCAGGACACAAAAGATGACTTACGTAATAAAGCATACGAATTGAAAGGTAAGGCTCAACAAAAGGTCGATGAATTGGCCGAAGAAGCTGATGACCAATACAATGCTACTAAAAAGAAGCTACAGGTTAGCTAAATCCCAAAGCATTTTCATTTGATGAGTCAGGGCAATTGCCCTGGCTCATCTTTCAATACGAAAAGCCTTTACCGCTATGGAAATCTACAACGACATCAAAGATAAAACAGGAGATATATTCGACGACCTGGGCAATCATCTGGAGGCCCGATGGAATCTGGGTGTACTGAATGCCGCAGAAAAAACCGCTGAAGCTGTTTCGTCGGCCGCCTCTGCCATCATTATAGGGGTCATCTCTACATTTGTACTTTTCTTTCTGAGTTTAGGTCTCGCCTGGATCATAGGTCAAGGCCTCAATAATCTGGCCTATGGTTTGTTTATTGTAGCTGGTTTTTATGCCATTGCAGGCTTCGTAGTATATCAACTAAGAGACAATCTTATCAAAATTCCTGTTATTAACGCGCTTATTCATAAATTCTATTATGAAGACTAATATAAAAAATATTAATGACCTCAGGGCAGAAAGGGCCAGACTTAAAAATGAAATTGAACTGAGCAAAACCAAAATGAGGGGCAGTATCAATGCTATCAAAGAAGAATTAAGCCCGGTTCGTCATGCGTTTGATTTTCTTGGAAATTTTCTTACCAATCGTAATAATGGTCTTCTGAATGTAGGCGTAGGCCTAGGAGTAGATACAATAGTCCGGAACGGACTATTGCGTCGTGCACCGTGGCCGCTTAGGGTATTAGTGCCGTTCTTCCTGAAGAATTTTGCGGGCAATATGATTTATAATAATAAGGATACTATCATGCAAAAAGGGGTAGAATGGGTAAGAGATATAACTACCGAGAAACCAGAATCCATACTGACTGAAGTAAAAGGCATATATATAGAAGAGAACAACTCTTTGATAGAAAAAGTCTTAATCTGGGTAAAAGATGTAACTGAAGAAAAACCTAAGGAAGTGAAAATTGAAACCGAAGAAAATAAAACGTCTTTTGTAGAAAGAGCACTAATGTGGGTAAAAGATGTAACTGAAGAAAAACCCACATCTATTCAGATAATTCATGTAAACGGGTATGGAAATACCCCAACTAAAGTTTTGTCGGAATAGAAGCAATACTAAACCAGAACTTATTTAACTCTCCGATAACCTTCATCAGGCCTTCAAAAGTTGAAGGTTTTGTTATAAAACAATTAGCACCCAGAAAGTAGCAGTTTCTTATATCTTCCGGTGAATTGGAGGTTGTTAATATCAGAATAGGAATACTTCGGAATTTCGGATTTTCTTTAATCTCTTTCAGCGCTTCTCTTCCGTCTTTTTTGGGCATATTCAAATCCAGAAGAATGATACTTGGCAATTTTTTGGCTTTCAGCAAAAACTCCATTAACTCCTGCCCATTATCAACAAAAGATAATGGAGCGTCTATGCCGCTCTCTTCAAACGCCGATTTCAATAAAAATTTGTCATCTTCATCGTCATCGGCGATGAGGATAGAAAATACACTCATTCTAAAGGTCTATTATTTAGTAGGGAAATATAATATAAATCTGGAACCTTCACCAAACTGGCTTTCCGCGAAAATAAAACCGTTGTGGTTACTCATAATCCGGCGGCAAATCGCCAATCCGACTCCGGTACCTTCATAATGGTTTCTTGCATGAAGTCGCTGAAAAATAACGAATATTTTCTCAGCATATGCTTCTTCAAAGCCAATACCATTGTCACTTACTACTATTTTATGGTAATCAGCTTCTGCTCTTATCTTCTCAATTCCTTTTATATCAGCGCCCTTCACCAGCGTATAGCTAATCTCAATAAACGGCGTTCTTTCTTCCGCAGTAAACTTTAAAGCATTACTGACAAGATTCAGAAATAATTGATTCAATTGAAACGAAACGCCCCAAATATACGGCAATTTTTCAACATTTATCTCCGCTTTTTTCTCCTCAATTTTCACTGACAAATCATTTAATACCCTGTCAACAATTTCCTGCAGGTTTATCTCCTGAAAACTAAGTTCCTTCCGATTGACCAATCTTGAAAAATCAAGTAAATCATTAATCAGGTTCTGCATCCGCTCGGCTGAGTTGGTAATTTTCTCCAGATTGTCTTTACCATCCTCATTCAAAGCCTCACCATGTTTTCTTGCTAATCTATCACTAAAAGCCCTGATTTTCCGGAGAGGCTCCTGTAAATCATGAGATGATACATAGGCAAATTGCTCTAAATCAGCATTCGAACGATTCAATTCATCAATTTTATTTTCCAATTGATGCTGAAATTTCAACCTTCTCTGAAGCTCGAGGAAAATCAACAGAAAACAAACGAATAATAAAAGAAAAGAGAAAATAGACAGCATCATAAGCACCGATGTAGTTTGTGAATCATTTTTGCTTTTCACGGCTCTTCTCTCGGCCAGCAATTGCCTTTCGGTAATCTGAAATCTATTTATAATTTCTCTGATCTTATCCATTTCAACTTTTCCTGAAAGAAACATATCTTTATCCAATGCCTGATTTTGCTCTATCTGCCGTATATTAAGTCTTAGTAAACGTATTTTTGAAAGAATGATATTTCTTAAAGTATCCAGGCGTTTTACCTGCAACTCATTATCTCTTATCTGAGACCTCAACACTCTATATACATTATCTATCTGACTTTCGGCTCTGTAATAAGGTTCCAGAAAGACCCTTTCCTTTGTAAGAAGATAGCCCCTCTGCCCGGTTTCAAAATCTTTCAGAATCGAAATAAGTTCTTCACTTTTCCTTAAAACTTCATGCGTATGTTCTACAGAGACAGCGTAATTTGTTGAGTCCTTTATTTTATTGAAGGATGTCCAGCTTAATATTGCTAATAGCACAATACACACCGCAAAGGACGAAAAAATAAACCGTAGACTTTTTTTCATAGAGAGTGCTATAGCTATCAGAATAAGTGGGTAAATTTCAAAAATGTGGAATTTTATACCCACATTGTGGATTTTATTACATTCTTTGTGAATAGAAAAACTTTAACGGGAAAAGACAAAAAAAAATGTCAACCCTATAAATTACTGATAATCAAAATATTAGAATTACTTTTTTTGTTTTTTCCTGTCATTTACAGATGTGGGCTATAAATTGATATATATAGCTTTATAAAAAACATTATGCCATGCTAAATCTCAGCCAGACCCAGAAACAGACTTTAAGAATTTCTCCGTCTCAGATACAGTTGCTTAATTTTTT
>CALRLS020000245.1:0-7794 GCA_943368815.1 Cyanobium sp. NIES-981 | reverse complement strand
CTGCTGTTGGAAGATGCCACCCAAAGAGCCATTGATGCCGGGTACCACACCATTTCTATAGGTACTTCTAATGCCAGCATCGGGCAATTATACCTGTATCAGCAACAGGGTTTTGAACTTTCAACCATAAAAATGAATTTCTTTATTGAACATTACGCTGAGTCAATCTACGAAAACGGCATTCAGTGCAAGCATATGCTAATGTTGACCAAAGAATTACCTTAATAATGACAAGCACTACACGCACTATCAGCAAAGTAAAACCCGAAGAACACGATATATTGCTTGATATTTGGGAATCATCCGTAAGGGCTACTCATCATTTTCTGAAAGAAGAGGATATCCTGTTTTTTAAGCAGACAATCCACGAACACAAGTATTTTGAACTGGTCGAATTGGCTTGTGTGCGGGATGAGGCCAATAAAATTCTGGGTTTTCTGGGAACACATAAGGACTGCCTTGAAATGCTATTTGTTCAGCCCGATTATATCGGTAAAGGAGTAGGCAAAGCTCTGATGAATTATGCACTACAGGTGGTGAAAGTAAACAAAGTTGATGTAAACGAACAGAACGAGAGAGCCTATCAATTCTATCTGAATCATGGTTTTGTGGTTATTAGCCGCGATCAATTAGATGGTACGGGCAAGCCTTTTCCTATTTTGCATATGGAGTTGGGGTAAAATTTACTTAAAATAATGATGGAAAAATACTGGACTGATGAATTAGACGAGGTATATTGTGGGCATTATCCTGCATTTTATATACTCCTTAAGTTACCTGTAAATAAAGAAAATATTATTGAGCAAATAATAAATTTCGAGAAGGCATTTCTACGTTTGGGTCATATTTATAAAATCTATGATTTGGTTGATGATGGAAAAAACATTGAAGATGTTCTGATAATTTACGAACAGGCTAAAAGACTGCAACTAGCAGATTCGAGTTATAGAAAAACTTCTGGCCCTAATTACTACTCTTTGTCATCTTTTGGATTACTACTATTCCCTAACAATGCAGGAGTAAATCCTGGAAGGAAATATCTGAATTTTCCCTTTATTGACGGAAAGACTTATGAGGAAAGCAGAATATTTGATTCTATGGAAGATTATTTCAATAGAAATTTAAATATTCAATATAAGAACATCCTTTCTTTTGATATTGCAGGCACTTATAGTGGCTTTCTTACTTATGATGAAATTGACGAATCAAGCTATCTATCAATGGATATTATAACATATAGTAATATCTGGCTTGATGAAATCTATCTTACAATAATTAATCATAAAATTACTGTTTTTGATAAGCCTGTTTCTAATCGGTATTACTCCTATCAAATTACACCAGCCTATAATAGTTTTCTTAGAGACTTACATCAGGTTATGAAAGAACTTGGAGGAAGCCTTGAGATAAAAGACAGAAATAAAGAGTTGGTTACATCAGAAGGATATATCCTATTGGATAAACAGATAATTTTCAAGGAAGACATAGAAAGTGGGAAAATCGCTATTCCTTACTATTAATTTTGAAAACAAAAAAAAGCGAAGGGGTTACCCCCTCCGCTTTCTATCATATTTCTATTTCTTAAATCACTTAGGATCTAAAGCCTTATCAATACGGTTATATACGTCTTGCAAATGGTATTTGCTCAGTTTATCAGTTGTTAAAGGTAATGCTGCTTTAATTTCTGATTTCAATGATTCCAGATGTGCTCTGGTGATAGATGGTAAGTCGGTTTTCTTCAAATCAACCAGACGGGTATCGTATCCGTAAGTTACTCCCGGAGGAATCGACAATACGGTTGTCGGAGGAGGTGTCAGCAAAGTGATTAATTTCTCTGTGAACACTTTTTGCAGGTTACGACGATACATATCTATCGGCTTTTTGGTTTTCAACTCAGCCCAGATACCACTACGAAGGTCAGTGAACAATTCGTCAAGATTGTAGTTTGCAGGGTTAGTTGCACTTGTTTCCATCAATCTCACGGCACGGTCACCTGCCAACAGGTTATTCAAAGTTGCTTCCTGAATCGATTTCACAGCTTCAACACCTGTTTCGATATTGATTTTGTTTAATACATTCTGGTCAAGCAACCATGTTGGCGTAGCAAACACCTGACGGTTCAGGAATGCCACCGCATCTTTTTGTGTAGCTTTCGGCACTACCGTAAACACACTACCTTCCATGTCATAAGTTTTCGGGTCATCATATACACCACCCACGTTTTTAGTTACGTGACCGATATAGCGACGGAACTGACCTGCTACGTTGCCATAAAGTTCGGCTAATTCTTTGTAGAACTCACCATCTTCTTTGCTCCATTCAGTCAGGTTAGGCAATATTCTCTGTAAGTTTTTTATACCATAATCAGAAGCTTTCACAGCATTATCGCTCAAATCTTCTGTCTGGTAACGAGGGTCATAAGGGCTGGTTTCAGTTCCGAAACGCTTACGTGGGTCTTTATACGCCTCTTTTGTCCAGGTATTCAAAGTTTTCTTTTCTTCTTTGGCATCTTTGGCATCAGCAAAGTATGAGTAACCCCATTTAATTGCCCAGTTATCATAATCACCGATACGAGGGAAGAAATCGGTTATACCGTCTTCCGGTTGTGCTACGTAATTGAAACGGGCGTAGTCCATGATAGACGAAGTATGACCGTTCTGAGCCACCCAATTTTTATCACGCAGTTTCTCTACCGGAGTAGCCGAGCTTGCACCCATGTTGTGGCGTAAACCTAAAGTATGGCCTACTTCGTGCGATGATACGAAACGAATCAATTCGCCCATCAGTTCATCACTAAAGTTTTTGGTTCTTGAACGAGGGTCAGCAGCAGCTGTCTGAATCATGTACCAGTTACGTAGCAAACGCATTACGTTATGGTACCAACCAATGTGCGACTCAAGAATTTCACCACTGCGTGGGTCATGAACGTTTGGTCCATAAGCGTTCTGAATATCAGCCGCAAAATAACGGATTGCAGAGAAACGTGCATCTTCCAGACTAAGACTGTCTTTCGGGTTCATGTATTCACCACGGATGGCGTTTTTCCAACCTGCTTTTTCGAAAGCTGCCTGCCAGTCATCAACACCCAGTTTCAGGTATTTCTGCCATTTTACAGGTGTTGCAGGGTCAATAAAGTAAATGATTGGCTTCTTAGGCTCAATAGCCTCGCCACGTTTCTGGCGCTCAGCATCTTCTTTGCTCTTAGGCTCTAATCTCCATCTTACAGCAAATACATCCTGGTCAGACTTCTGAGATTCTTCACCGAATACTGAATACTGGTTAGCAAAATAACCTACACGTTGGTCGAAGTAACGCTTACGCATCGGTGATTTTGGAAGTAATATCATAGAAGTGTTAAACTCCATTGTTACCACACCTGCATCACGTGAGGCTGGCAGATATGCACCTATTTGTGGAATCGGGGTTAAAGTAACCATCGGAGGCACAACACTGAAAGTCTTAACCGTACGGATTTCTATATTAATCGGATAAGAACGCATGTGTTGTATATAAGAACGGTCAGCCTGCAAAGCAGCTATTTTCAGGAATTGCTTGTTAACGGGGTCAAGCGAGAAAACCTGATTGTCTCCTTTAAAGAAATCGGTCACTTCAATGACAGAAAGCGTGTCTTTCTTCAAGGCTTTAACATCAAACGAACCAATGATTGGGTCAGCGCTTGAATTTCTTACAGCCTGGAAGATAGGCTTGGTACTATCGGCTGAGGTCATAACGATAGAGATTGAACGTAAGAAGATTTTGTTCTCTGGCCCCTTCTCCCATCTGATCATCTGACGGTTTACCTCTTCACCACCAAAAATACCACCACCAGCGGCAGTTTTAGAGAAACGCGTTACAGTCATGATGTCACGACCTAATAAAGAGTCGGCGATTTCGAAGAAATACTTATCATCAATTTTGTGAACTGTGATTAATCCTTTGCTGGTTTTAGCTTTGTCAGTGATTACTTCTTTGTAAGGTTTCGGGCCTGTTTTAGGCGCCTCTGCAGGTTTTGCCGGTGTAGTTGGCGGAGGGGTAGTTTTTGCAGGTTCTTCAGGTTTTTTGTCGTCTTTCTTTTGTGCATTTCCCGGGAGGGTCATCGCCAAAAGAACACAGGGAATAAGTGCTAGGCGTAATAATTTCATAATTAAAATTTAATAGTTTGATGAAAAAAACTTCGTAAAAGTAAGGTAAAACAGTAGAATAATTGTTAGTTTATTGATGAATATATTTGTAATTGAGACCAAACCACAAATTTCATCATATTATTGATTATTGGCATCACCTAATTTGGGGGATTGTTCAAAATTGAAGATAAGGAGTATATTTTGGTGTAAACTACTATAAAAGTTTAAACCATAACTGTTTAGCATAGATTAACAAGACAATAGGACTAAAGGGGTTGGTGTATTTTATTTAATCTCTTATAGATTTACTTTAATTGAAATAGTTTTTTTCTTTGGTTCAATATTACCCTGATTTGGCGAAATTACCTCTATCATAACAGGAACATCTTTAGTAAAATTACCAGTATCAGTAACGAAATCTAAACTAATAGATTGATTATTATCACTCTTAGCATTTAATAACCCGGTAAATCTTCCAACATCAATTTGTTTTTCGCCAATTTGCTGGTAAGCTCTGGCTGAAATAGGCGTTCCATCGCTTACCTTTCCTTCATTTCTTTTAAGGTAAATTGTTAAATTAACAATTCCATTTACTTTAATACTAAAAGTGTTTGCTTCAATCAAAATTCCATCTGCATAAGCCCACTTAGGGACAAAAGACTTTTTTGCAAAAATAGTGGCATCGCCACTTAATGATGCTTCCAACACATAGTTTTTGACAGCCGTTGATAATTTCAAAGAAACTATTGCTTCTCCTTCGTTGTTGACTTTTAAAGATATAGATTTATTTTCAGGTGAAAACCCATCGGTTAAAGTTCCCTCATTGGTTTTAATAGAAACTGTTTCATTTGATTTATTCTCCAGTTTAATACTAAAAGGGATTATACTTTCTCCATTAGCAACAGCTTCAGCTAATTTGCCTGCGTCTACATCAAGGCCTATTTTCACTTCTTTTACTTCTTCTACTTCTGGACTATCTTGTAATATGATGGTTTCAGAGTCTGGGTAGAGATTAGGTTCTTTACCTATAGATGCAGACACCGTGAAGCTTCCGCCTTTATTTGGCACAATCCAGGTAACCTCAGCTATTCCTAAGTTACTCGCTCTTACTTGTTTGGTTTTGAGGTCACCTTCACCAAATGTTCCATTCGAGCATTTAAAGGTTACTAAACGGAATTCTTCTTTAGCATCAGGAGCAATCTTAGCAGTAAATTTATAAGGAGTTTTACCATCGGCAACTTTATCACCCTTGCTTAACGAGGTATCAGCAGTGAGTTCAATCCAATTCTCAGGATTAGGCTCTTCACAGCTTATTAAAAGAAACAAAGAAAAAAGTATTGCTAAATTTATTTTTTTCATTATTTAAGTATTGAAGAAGAAAGTTTTTGATCTATTTTCAAATCGGGCATTATTTGGAGCATCAGTGGTAACACCAGTTACAAAAAGTGGTATCGGAACGTGGCTCGCATTATTTATTTTAGAGACCTGAAAGATATCGAAAGTAAAATTTTTGGTATCTCCATTTCGCCACTTTACATTGCCTAGAGGTAAATCTCCTTTTCCATTCGCAAAACGATATATTTTAGGAAAAACAGACGAAACTGACAATATAATCTCGGAAATATCATTTGGCATAGAGTCTATATCATCAAAATCAATTTTAACACCAATACTACATAATTGTTTACTCTTAAATGGTAAGACCGTCTGGTCAAACACTACAGGATCAGGTGAAATGACTGCTACACCAATTGAAATAAATAAAGCCATAATTTCATATAAGTTATAAACTGTGTTACTAGAATAATTTAAGAGTCTTCCCCACACCATCAAATGCTTTAATAATATCTAAATCTATCGATAAATTTATACTGGGAAACGCTCTCAACTTGCTTGTAGATACAATAGGATTAATATTTTTTACTGGTAACCAGACTACACTTGTCCCTACTTTTGCCATTCTGCTGAATCTGAAACCAAAGCCGGTCATTAGTCCTAATGAAAAATCAATTCTACTATCTATATTTTTGTTTAAAAGTTGTGCTACGCCGATATTGAAACTAAAACTTTTTGAAAGCGCGTGCCATCCCTTAAATTCTTTTAACCGGGCTTGTTTATTTACGGGAACTACATATATATTTGCTCCCTGATAGCTAAACAGATAAATATTGCTTCCCACAAACTTACCATCTACTTTTAAAATATTCTGAGTACTCATTAAACCAGCATCTAACGATATATAAGAAGATTTTGCTGCTTCCTGAATAATAGTCGCTGACTCAATTATGACAAAGTTTTTGATAAAGAATTGTGTAATAAAATTCGTAGGAATAAGTGCCTGAAGTTTGCTAAGATTTTCTTTAGTACTTTCAATTTCACTTTGTTTTTTCTTGATTTGTCTTAATATATTACGTAAAGATTGTACATTGGTTTTTTCGAAAATTTCCTTTTCATTAACAACAGTTCCGGCAATTATTTTATATTTAAGTGGAGTATCATCTATAATATTTAAGATAGCATCTAAATAGTCAATAGTATTCAAATCAATGCCTTGGCTTGGTATCAAAGTGGTTCCATTAGTTTTAAGTGTTCCACGGAATATAGCTCCTAAATTGTTAGGGCTTTCATGGAGAAATTTAAATAAGGCTATGGCATCTTTGATTTTTACTTTTCCTATAGTAGGAATCGATTCATCTAAAGAAGAATTTAAAACAGCTTTTGTATAATCAGTAAAAATAGTTTCGTCTTTATTTAAGGCTATTGCTAATTCATCACTCATAATATTTGTGAAACTAATGAAATTAAATATGTTATCCATTTCAGATTTTCGACTTGCGATATCTGTAGAGAATCTAATAATTTCATTAGATATGTCCCTTAAAGGTCCAGTATCAAAAGGTTTTACTATTATAGGGTTCTCATTAATATCTTTGAGGTTTTCCAACTTAATTCCTGAATCCGATAATATTTTATCCACTTCTGAAGTTAATGCCGTACTTATTTTATCAAATGAACTGCCATCAATCTTATCAGGTTCATTAAAAGCATCTACTAAAACGCTGAAAATAACTTTGCGAATCTGCTCTTCATATTTTTTAAGATCAACTTTCTCAAATATTTTAAATTTGAACTCGTATGGAATATTAGGTCTTAAAGCATGAATATCTTTTAAGGTAAATTCTTCTTTATCATCAGGTCTTTCCCATACTGAACGGCCAAATAAATCACTACCTATTGTTATTTTATCCTTTGGAATGGGATCAGAAAAATATTCAGTAACCTTCTTAGCGTCTACTGCTTTATAAAGCAGAATTATTTTCACAACCTTTGTAGATGCAGTGCCAGTAATATTAAAAGACTCATCAAATGGTAGAGCAGTTTCAAAGCCTCGGCTCCCTAAATTTACCTTTGCCACAAGTTTTTTCCTTGGGTCATCTCCAAATCCTTTACAATAGCTAAACTCATGAATGAAAAATACCATAAAAAGTGGCATAAAAAAGAACTTCACTTTCAATTTAATTTTTCGAATTTGCATTGGGTTGTTGATTATCATTTTTAATATTTAAAAAATAAACAGAAAGCTAAAGTTTAAACAGGTTCAATACTATTATCATATTAATAAAAGAGAATATAAAAATAAAAGCTTTCCAATTTTAATTCTTTATTCATT
>CALRLS020000244.1:0-7810 GCA_943368815.1 Cyanobium sp. NIES-981 | reverse complement strand
CGGAGGAGGTAGAAATATTATACGGGTGAATATAAAAATATCCATTCGCTTGCACGTCTTTTTCAATATCGTCAGGATTAAGATAATACCCTAAAAGAGTGGAATTAATTACTGATTTAATCGTACTCTTTCCTGATCCATTAGGGCCTGCAAAAACTCTCAAACGTTTTTTATTCAAAATCATTTTTTAGGGATTATGAAACGTTTCTTATAAACAATTTGAGGTTTAGCTATTTCTTTAACAAATTTTTCTGTTCCATCAGGCATCATTTCTACAATTTTACCGTCTTTAGCAATAAGTACACTATCACCCGATGCCAAAGTTTGCCAATAGGCCTGACGTGTTGCGGATTCGGCTAATAATGGAATTTGTTCTTCCAGATATTCGATTTCTTTCTCTTTAAGTACCATCTTATCTTCTGATTTTAGAAGCTAATTTAAACATTTTATTTAGAAAAGCGCTTTCTTGCCCCTCATTATTTACCCTCCTCTATTTTCTTAATCTCCTCAAACATCGCCTTAAAACAAGCCGATTGGGTATTCTCTCCGGCTTCCGGATTTACTTTTATGCCATAAAATTCATCAAGAAATTGCCCCGCACCTGACCATACCGTTTGCATCATGCCCTGATAACGTTCTTTCATAACAGGCGTAACCGATTTTCTGAATCTTATCATATCCTGGGTTTGTAGTACAGCATTTTTAGGATTTCTCCAAGGGCAGGTTATCACATTTAAGCCCTTAGTAGCAAAGTAGCTTGCTGTCTGGTCTGGTCTTTCATAGTGCCAGTCACAAATCATTACATCTTTTTCTATCAGGTCTATGGCTCTGTGTGTATTGTTGAAGCTGCCCTCCCACATACCTATTCCGGTGGTTTTACCGTCAATCAGGCGGTCTCCCCAAATCCATAATTTCCTGTTCTTCAATGCCAGATGGTTTCTGATTTTGTTTACTTCTCCTGCAAATAATTCAGCTTTGTCTCTGCCACCGCATCTAGGGCATTTATCGTCGCCAATATAAAATACCTCGTCCATACCTGCGTGGAAAGCGTCCGTCTCAAACACCTCACATATTTCGTCCACCAATCCAAAAACTATTTTATGTACATCCGGGTGCAAAGGGCAATAGCTTTTGCAATAGAGTCCGTCAGGATTCGGCCAGACATATTTTTCCGGCATTTTCACATGCGGTGTTTCATCAAACTGTGGGTATACTCTCAGCAAATTATGCGTAGTTTTAGCCCAAGACTGATGCCCTAAAAGGTTGATTTGAGGTATGATGCGGATATTATTTTTCTGACAGGCTCTTACTAATTTCTTTACGTCCTGTTTTGATAATGCAATACTATCGCGCAATTCGGGATGACTTTCAAACTGATAATTCCAGTCTACCCTTAGTATCAGTGTATTTACCTTCCGTGTGGCTAGTTCCTCATTAATGAATTTTACAAAAGTATCTAATTGCTTTGGTTGTGGGGCGGCAATACAAAACCCACGGATGGGTAAAAGGCTGTCTATTTTTGATTGCGCCATAAGCGATTCGGAAAAAATCAGGCAGGCAATGGCAAGCAACAAAGAAATTTGTTTTGTCATAAAAAGCGCAGGTTTTATAGAGTTGAATTAATTGACAAGTTAAACATTAATTAAAATAAATCAAACCTGAAAGCTAAAGCCAAATAACCGGGTACTTTTTATAGAAATGCTTATAGCACCTTTTTAATATATTTTCAGGATTTCATTAAATTATTTATATTTCCATACAACTTTTTACCTCTTTTCTGCATTTACTCTAAAAGCCCCATTTAAACTTGGTTCTAAGCTCTACAATCGAACGTTTGCGACAGAAAGACGCTACTGCTCAGAAGGAAATTTTTGAGCACTACGGTAGTTTTTTGTATCGTATTGCGTACAGGTATGTACGGGAACGTATGTGGGCTGAGGATTTGATGGTGGAGTCTTTTTTGAAGATTTTTGAGGGGATTGTCAATTTCAGATTTGATAATCTACGGTCTTTTGAGGCCTGGATGAAAAAGATTGTGGTAAATGAAGCGCTGATGTTACTTCGCAAACAGGCAAACTTTCATTTGATGCCTGAGAGTGAGGCAATTGAAATGCCGGTTGATGAGAATGTGCTGGACAGAATTTCGACAGAAGAGATTTATCGGTTGATTGCCGAATTGCCCGATGGTTATCGCACGGTTTTTAACCTTTTTGCCATTGAGGGTTACACGCACAAAGAAATTGCTGAACAACTGCATATCAGCGAAGGAACTTCGAAGTCGCAGTTGAATCATGCCCGAAAATTATTACAAAAGAAACTATTAATGACCGATAAAAGTCATGCAAGCAGAGGAATTCTATAGTAAAATCCGAGAAAATCTCGACAATTCTGACTTTAGCCCTGAGTGGGACAAAAGTGAGGTTTGGCAACGTATTGAACGGAAAGATGAAAAGAAAATAACATCTTTCTGGTGGGGAGCTGTGGCTGCCAGCATTGTTATGATAAGTTTGTTTGGTGGGTATCTCCTGTTTCAGGATAGCGACGCTATTACCAGTAATCCTAATGTGAAAAAATCATTAGCTACCAGGTCTACACAACTGATTTTACCTGAAACTGCAGCGCCTATTACAGAAACACCTGAAAAAACTGTTACAAATTTATCCAATCGTCCGACACGGCAAAGAGTCAATTTGCCTGTGAATGAAGCACAAACTGAGCCGATTGCTGAAAATGAGGTACCCAATGAAGAATTTGATAATATGGTAACAACTGAGGGTGGCGAGCAGGAATTTAGTTATAATAACGTAACCTCAAGAAACGAGCCTGCATTTGTGCGCCCTGTTAATTTTGATGCTCCGATTATTTTCAGACCAGGTAAAACAGCAGAGAAGACTACTGCCGCTGCCGCTCCTGCGAAACGTGAACGTGTGGCTATTCTGGAGATTCCTGAAGATCAGGCGGACTATGTGATTGCTCCGAAGGAAAAAAAGAAAAAGCGCAATGAACGTTTGGCCAGGCAAGTAGAGAAAACCCCTGAGGCTACAGACCCTAATAAGCCCAATAAAATATGGGCATTTGTGAAGCAAAGTTTTAAAAATGAAACAATGCCAGCCGATTCTACTATTATTAAATAATTGCCTACATTGATTGAAAATATGTTTGCGAAATCAGCTTTTGTTTTCGTGAGTATATGACTATGAACGTATTTTTTAAGAATGCTGACCGGATTCCACCATGAAAAAGATTTTTTTGTTGCTACTGTTTATCATAAGTATTGATACTTATGCTTTGATGATTACTGATAAAACCGAAATAGACTCAATTATCGTAAACATTGGTAAACGGAAAAGAATTATTTTGTGGGGAGAAACCAAAGAAGACCTGAAAGCACTGGAAAAATATGATTTGAACAGGATTGTGAAACAGATGAATCAGGATCTGGAGGAAATGCCTTCTAATGTGAGAAGAAGCATCAGGCAAGACTACGAGGGGAATAATTACACCAAAGAAGCAACACGTCAAAGAGATTTGGAAGGACTTACTCCCTGGCAGCGACTCACCCGCAATACCTACCTTAACTTTTCGTTGGGCTTTACCTCGGTCAAATACCTGCAAAGAGGTAGCTCGGCCTTTAAAAACTCTGCTGAACTTTTCAGATATAAAACCTTTGCGTCACCCAGCCTTACAATCGGGCTTATGCGGCAGGAAAGTTTTATCCGAACGGGCAGAAAAGAATTGTTGTTACGCTACGGCATTGATTTAAGCTGGTATTATCTGAGCAGTGTAAGTACAAAAAAAACTTCTTACCTGTTGCGGGCAAACAGTACTAATGCGAGTGTATACGATACCGTGGCAATTTACCGACCAGCTTCTAGTGGTAATTACTATACGGTTGAAAATTACGCAAGTTCAGATAATATAAAGAGAGAGCCGGAAAGTACGTCTAATCAATCTTTGTTTTATGCTAACTTCAAGATTAATCCTACGATTAACTTTTATGGAGCCAATAACCAGAAAACGTTTCATTTTGGCTTCGGAGCCTATATTGGACGATTGATAGGTGGGAGCCAGATTCTATATGAAATAAAAGCTATTAACCAGAGAGAAGCTAAAATCCCTATCAGAAGCAGCGATAACCCTTATCGTTATGGCTTATTATTAGATATTGGCTATAAAGCTTTCAGTTTGTTTTTAGAAGGAGATGTTAATAATTTCTTTCAGCGCCGTGATGTCCGCAATGGCTTTCTTCCTTATGAGTCCTCAGATAAGTGGTCGCAGAACCTTACAACATTTGGTATCAGGATAGGCCGATAATAAAAATCCCCGAATCACTCCGGGGATTATCAATTATTGCGATAAGCGAATTCTATCTTATTTTTTATACATCACACTTTTCACTGCCTCAATTGTACGTTTTACGTTAGGTAAAGTGGCTTCAATTAATGTAGGTGCATAGTGTAGAGGTATATCCATATTATTCACACGAATAACCGGAGCATCCAGATAATCGAAAGCATAACGTTGTAAATGGTAAGTGATTTCAGAAGAAATAGCTGCCAATGGCCATGCTTCTTCTACTACTATACAACGATTGGTTTTCTTTACTGAATTAACCACAGTTGCATAATCAATAGGTCTTACGGTACGCAAGTCAATCAATTCAGCTTTAATACCCTCTTTTTCTAATTCTGCAATGGCAGGTAATACGACTCTCGGAATCATTTTACCAAAGGAAACGATGGTTACATCAGAACCCTCCTTCATTACATTGGCTTGTCCTAATGGAATCAGGTATTCTTCTTCCGGCACACCGCCTTTATCACCATACATTACTTCTGACTCCATGAAAATAACAGGGTCATTGTCTCTGATTGATGATTTCAATAAGCCTTTGGCATCATAAGGGCTGTGTGGTACTACTACTTTCAAACCGGGAGTATTGGCAAACCAGTTTTCAAAGTTTTGTGAGTGTTGTGCTCCTAATTGTCCGGCATTTCCGGTAGGCCCACGGAATACAATCGGACAAGTATACTGGCCTGCTGACATGGCCATTATTTTTGCAGCAGAGTTGATAATCTGGTCGATGGCTACTAACGAAAAGTTAAAAGTCATGAACTCGATAATCGGACGCAAACCATTGGCTGCTGCACCAACACCTATACCTGCAAAACCAAGTTCGGCAATAGGGGTGTCGATAACACGTTTAGGGCCAAATTCATCAAGCATTCCTTGGCTCACTTTATATGCACCGTTGTATTCGGCTACTTCTTCACCCATCAGAAAAACGTTTTCGTCACGTCTCATCTCCTCTGAAAGGGCTTCGCGCAGGGCTTCTCTAAATTGTATCTCTCTCATTTATTTTGGCTTAGAATAAAAGCTAATTTTTTGGGTAAAATTAGGTAATTCCGATGGAATTCTCAAATTTGCATGAATATACATCTATGAAAATTTCATTAATCTTCTCAGATTTTGTCAAATGAGAACTTTAAATCGCCCTACACTTCATAAATTATGCAAAAACTAAAAACCTGGTTAGCTACTAATTCTCTGGCTTTTGCGCTATTTTCCTCCTTTGCTGCTTTTTTTACTTACTTATGCTTTTACCCTTTCAGGCGTGCGTATACTGCCGCTACATACGACGAGCTTTTTTACTTTGGTATCCATTATAAAATCCTCATTATCACAGCACAGGTCTTAGGCTTTGCGATTTCTAAGGGTTTAGGTATTAAATATGTGTCAGAAATGCAACCCGCCCGCCGGGCCAGAAACCTGATTATCATTATTCTTTTATCGTGGTTATGTTATTTGTTTTTTGCCTTAGTACCTGCCCCCTATAATCTGTTCTTTATCTTTCTGGCGAGTCTGCCTTTGGGTATGGTCTATGGCATTATGCTTGGTTTTTTAGAGGGTAGGAGAGTGACTGACCTCTTAGTAGCTGTGCTCACAGCCTCTTTTATTATGGGTTCAGGCTTTGCCAAGAGTATTGGCAAGTGGGTAATGAATACACTGGAAGTAAGCGAATTCTGGATGCCTTTTGTGGCTTGTGCCATTATGCTGGTACCTTTCGGCTTTTGTGTATGGCTGATGGGACAAATACCCCCACCAAATCCTGAGGATAAAGAGAGCCGTTCTGAACGAAAGCCTATGCAAAGGGCTGACCGCAAGGCTTTTATAAAAGAATTTGCCCTGAGTCTTACCATTTTTGTTGTTTCATATATCTTACTGACGACTTTCCGTGAGTTTCGTGATAATTTTGCTCCTGAAATATGGAAAACTTTAGGCTATGGCAATAATTCAGCTATTTTTACGCAGACTGAAATTCCTATCGCCATTGCCGTGTTGCTCATGATGGCTGCCATGCGATGGGTTCAGAATAACTATAAGGCCTTTTTTATTATAGAGTGCCTCATGATTCTGGGTGGGGCTTTGATTGGCCTGAGTACATTTCTTTATCAACAAGGTATCTTATCTCCCGTTAGCTGGCTAACACTTTTGGGACTAGGGCTTTATATGGCTTATGCCATGTGCAATAGCTTATATTTTGAGCGGATGATTGCCGCTTTTAAGCAATCGGGAACTGTAGGTTTTCTGATTACTTTTGCCGATTACTATGCGTATCTGGGGAGTATATTAGTGCTTTTTTACAAGAATTTCTTTCAGAAGAGTATCAATTACCATCAGTTTTTCATTTATCTGTCTTATGCGGTTTCAGGTATTTATATAGTATTGATTTTACTTTCAATGTGGAATCTGAAATTGTACCACGATAAGAGAATTGAAAAATAGAGAGCATTTGTGAGATTCTTATTAATGATAAATGCTGTACTTTGCACGATTTGAAAAATCGTGATACATAACGAGATACATAATATGACCATTTTTTTAATACCAACAGTACTAGCTCCTGACACACAAGACAGCGTATTATCACCTCAGATTATGGAGGTGGTAAATCACCTGAATACTTTTTTTGTAGAAGACCTCCGTACTGCCCGACGTTTTATCAGTAGCCTGAAACTGGGTAAAGTAATTGACGACTTGACTTTCTACGAACTCAGTAAAGATACACCACAAGACCAGACCCTGTCACAACTGAAAAAGCTGAAAGGTGATGCTGGCATCATCAGTGAGGCAGGTTGCCCCGGTATTGCTGACCCTGGGGCAGTAGCCATCGGATTTGCCCATCAATTGGGATATAAAATAAGACCTCTGGTCGGGCCGAGTTCTATTTTGCTGGCATTGATGGCATCAGGATTTAACGGGCAAAGTTTTACCTTTCATGGTTATTTGCCTATAGAAAAGGCGGCCAAAATCAAAGCCCTTAAAAGTCTTGAACAAACGGCTAAAACCAAGAATCAGACGCAGATTTTTATGGAAACACCGTATCGCAATAATGGTTTATTAGAAGATATTCTGCAAAATCTTAATAATGACACCCTGCTATGTGTAGCCGTCAATATAACTGCCCGAGACGAACTGATTAAGACTTTGCCCGTAAAAGAGTGGAAAAAGCAAAAGCCTGATTTGCATAAAAGACCTACGATATTTTTATTACTCTAGTATATATCCATATCTGATTAAATCATCATGGGTATTTATCTTAAATGTTTTTCCTTCTCTTATCAAGTACATGTCATCACTTATTTCCATAATGTGTTTGTATAGATGGTCAGTAATGATGATTCCTTTCTTTTGTTTTTCTCTGTTTATTATCTCTTTCAAATTTTCGACATAAATTGGCATAATATGAGAAAAAGGCTCATCTAATATTATGAATTTTACTCCTGAAAGTAAAATAACAATTGTTTCA
>CALRLS020000243.1:0-7867 GCA_943368815.1 Cyanobium sp. NIES-981 | reverse complement strand
GAAGCTATTCCTGTTGAAATTGAGCAGAAGATAAAGTCTATCGAAGGCGTGAGTGATGTAAGTGTAGAGCTTACTTTTGACCCTCCGTATTCAACAGAAATGATGTCGGAAGTGGCCAAACTGGAGTTAGGTTTTATGTAACAATTCATATGCTGAGTTATAGAAAGGAATCTGACCCCTCCTGGACTAGCCGTCCGCTTTATAACTTGGTTCTATATATTTTAAACACCCCCTTTAGGGTCGGGGCTAATAATAATATTATGTATCCTCCTCATTTAGTAGCACCCATGAAAGCCGAATTGGTAAATGTAGGTTTTCAAGAATTACTGACCGCGTCAGATGTTGATAGTTTTATCGAAAATCAGAAAGGTACTGCATTAGTAGTTATCAATTCAGTTTGTGGCTGTGCGGCAGGTACTTGTCGCCCGGGTGTAAGATTAGCTTTGCAACGTTCTGAAGCAAAACCTGAGCATCTGGTAACAGTTTTTGCAGGTGTTGATACCGACGCAACGCAACAATTACGTTCTTATATTCCGTTCCCGCCATCGTCTCCCGCAATCGCTATTTTCAAAGACGGTGAAATAGCACATTTCATCGAAAGACACCATATTGAAGGTCGTTCGGCAGAAATGATTGCCACTCACCTGGTAGCAGCATTTGACGAAATCTGTGCCGAAGCATAAGATCTTTAACGTATTCAAAGCAAAAAAGAAAGGAGACACTCAATAATATTGAATGTCTCCTTTCATTTATAGCTATTCCTTTTCAGGATTGTTTACTCCACTCAGAATACATGGTTTCTTCCGGTACAGCTGTCGGGCTTTCAAAGAGGATGCTGTAATCATCAGGGTCTTTAAACCCCACCACCCACGAATTATTTCCTACGAATGGTTCTTCCGCTGATAAACCCCTTGCAATGGTTTCATTGTATATTTTCAGGGCATCATCACATATAAAACAAACACTTACACCAAGTCCCCGTTTTTCTGCGGGTGCATTATTCCGATACTCCTGTAACATCAAGGCCACCCCGTCAATCTCAATCCAGCACCATTCAATGGTTCCGTTGGGTTTCCAGTCAATTTTGACTTCAAAGCCAAGTCCTTTGCAATAGAAATCAAGAGACGCCTGCATATCGGCCACCATAAAAAATGGAACGGCTTGCTTTACGTTTGGTTTGTTTGGTATCTCCTCAGTCATGAATTATAAAAATTTTATTTTAGATATTCAGTCGGTATGGTGCATGAAACCAATATATACTTATCTCTAAGTACACTTCTTCTCTCAAATCAGACTCAAAGCCCCGGTTTTTTATTAGAAGTTTGGCTTCAATAAATATTTCGCATAGAACTCATCAATCACTTTTACGGCATCCTCCGCCGTATCTACCAATCTGATAAGTTTCAGGTCTTCCGGATTGATATTTTTTTCAGCATCACACATGGTATTGTGCAACCAATCCAATAATCCTTTCCAATATTCAGAACCAACCATAACAATCGGGAAACGGGCAATTTTCTTGGTTTGTATCAATGTTAAAGCTTCAAACAATTCATCCAGAGTGCCAAAGCCACCCGGCATAATAATAAAGCCTTGTGAGTATTTCATAAAGCACACTTTACGTGCAAAGAAATAATCAAAGTTAATGCTTTTATCTGGGTCAACATATTGGTTAGGCACTTGCTCAAATGGCAATTTGATATTTAAACCCACCGATTTACCCCCGTTTTTACTGGCTCCTTTATTGCCTGCTTCCATAATTCCGGGTCCACCTCCGGTTATTACACCATATCCGTTTTTCACAAGTCTGGCTGCAATCTCAACCGACATCTCATAATATTTGTGGTCAGGTTTGGTTCTTGCCGAACCATATATTGTTACACAGGGACCAATTTTCGCTAATCTATCAAAACCATCTACAAATTCAGCAACAGTTTTTAAAATTTGCCATGAATCCTGGCTATGTATTTCATTCCACCCTCTTTCAACGAATGCTTCACGGATTAGTAGCTCTTCATTTGATTCAATTTCCTTTTCGCTCATAATAATTATAATAATGAATTTTGTCGTACAAAATAGCAATTCAACCAATTCTTCTGAGACAATTTCGGAAGAATTGGATTATGAAAACGTATATTTGCAAAAAAAAGTTTGAACCAACAAATATATATCAATGAAAGTTGCAATAGCCGGAGACCACGCAGGATTTGAGTACAAAAAAGTGATTTTGCAATGGTTACAGAGCCAGAATTTTGAAACCGCTGATTTTGGTCCTTATTCGCCGGAATCAATGGATTACCCGGATACAACGCACCCATTAGCCAGTGCAGTTGAAAAAGGAGAGTATGAGTTTGGTGTACTGATTTGCGGAAGTGGCAATGGTGTTTGTATGACAGCCAATCATCATCAGGGCATCAGAGCCGGACTGGCATGGAACCTGGAGGTAGCAGAATTGATTCGTCAGCACAATAATGCTAATATTATTTGCTTACCAGCACGATTCATAGATTTAGAATTGGCCCTTGAATGTGTAAAAACATTTTTGAATACCCCATTTGAGGGTGGCAGACATGCCCGCAGAGCAGATAAAATTTCTTGTTGATTATGGGGATGCGTTTACCAGAGGAAGTCAGTACTTCCTCTGGTAAATTCCTTTAATACTGGTAGTCTTATAATCCACCGCCAGCGCAGGAATCCGTTGAAAAATCTTAGGTACTACATTCTGCTTATCGATAATAATAGTAGGAGGGTCTTTCTTGAAATTATCAAATATATTAATAATGCTCTCGTAGTTATCCGGGTTTTCTAAATCTATCTTCGATAAATCCCAGTTCAGGTAACGTGTAGCTGATTTTCCCAGATTATACTCATCTATTCTTTCTCCAATTACAAGCATCTTCTGGCCTTTCATTAGCTCCGGCAATGACATTGGCTTAATGCGCATATCTGATAATTGCTCGAAGCCTTTACCAAAAATAGGTGTTACACCCTGATATTGTATTAAAACGATAGTAATGAAAACGAGCGTAAATGCTAATTCAGGAAAGAATGCCCCTCTGAAATGCAGGAAGAACCCGGTTACAAAGAAAGCAAAACAAGGAATAAAAATAATGAATTGCATAGGAGCAACATTGGGCGATAAAAACAAGGCCAGAAGCCCTACTACTGCCCAAAGTAGCATAATTTGTTGTGTACGTTGCTGATAGCTATTATAACGAGCGGCTTGTGACTGACGAAGAAAACCAAAAAAAGACAGAACCGCCGGAATGGAGATTGCCAATAAAGCACTTTTGAAATCCTCCAGACTATATTGTTTGATTCTGAATATCCCGTTGAACCAGTTGTATTTGAATTCGTTGATGCTATCGTTAAAATAAAAATACAATGTGACTAAAAACAGCGGAATAGCGAAACCAAGCAGGGCCAGGAAATGTTGTCTTAAATTAGCATTGGTAAAAAATACAAGGCAGGCCATGCTCCATAAAATGAATACCATAGAAGGCTGATGAAACAATACGGCAATACCGATATAAAGTCCGATTTCGAAAACCTCATCCGATACCCCTTCTCTTCGTTCCATTTGCTTAACAATCTTATTGAATGCAAAAAGAAGGAAAGTAGTAGCCAGCAAAACCGGAGAGAGTTTGCTCATATCAAAAGACAAACTCATTAATAAAATATAAACCAGACCCGGCGCATAGTTTTTTTCAAGGAAAGTCTGGCGGGTATTACAGGTAAAAGTAAAGTACAAAGCCTGAAAATAAACAACCAGAATAGCGATGAACTCATAAGCAAACTGAACCCTGCCGAATGAAATATCTATCAGCCAGTAGATAAAGGCCGATAATGGGCCAACGTTAGTCCATAGCTCTTTATACAGAAAACTTCCGTCACGGATTTTTTCTCCAACTATCATCCATTCTAATTCCGGCAATAAAATCGGGAGTTTGTCGCCCAGAAATGGTAATTTCAGAAGAATCACCAATAATAGCAAAGATAGTATATGGAAAAGCGTATTGAATCTGAAAAACGTTAGCAAGGCTGTACTGTTTATAATTTTTTGCAAACTTACAAAAAAGTTGACGCAGTATAGCTGAAAAAGATGGATTTAGGCGCTAATTCATAATTTTTAAACCAGTTTTTAATTAATAACAGAAAATAGTACGGATATTTGTAGAGAAGTTGTTTAGGATTTTTGTTATGATTTAAAAATAGTGGTGTTCTGAGCGAGCCAAAACAACACATTTTTAAACGAAAGAAATAATCCTAAACAACTTCATTATATAATAGTGAATTTGAACATAATGGAATCTAAAAGACAAAGACAAGTAGCGAAACAGATTCAGAAAGATTTGGGAGAGATTTTTCAGAGAGAAATGAAACAGGTATTTGATAAGGCATTCGTTACAATTACTGATGTAAAAACCACACCTGATTTAAGCCAGGCAAGGGTTTACCTGAGTTTTTTGATGTCAAAAGACAAGGAAGGACTGCTACAATCGATACGCGAACATACCAAAGTACTCAGAAACCACCTGGGAGCGAGGGTACGCCATCAGCTTAGAATCGTACCTGATTTACAATTTTATTTAGACGATACGGCCGAGTATGCACAAAAAATGGAAAGCCTTTTTGCAGGCATCGTGATTCCTCCGGCTCCGGTTGAAGAGGAAGACGAAGACTAATAATCCTGCTTGCATCGCATAAAATAATATTTCAACACCTTGAATTTATCCTTTTTAATAGCCAGGCGTTACTTTTTATCCAGAAAGAAAAAGAGTTTTATCAACTTTATTTCTTTCATGTCAATGTTGGGTATCGGAATAGGCACAATGGCTACTGTTGCCGTTTTGTCGGTTTTTAATGGTCTGGAGGATTTGAATCGTAGTATTTTCAAATCGTTCGACCCGGACATTAAAGTATCTGCCAGAGAGGGCAAAACCTTCTCGATTGAAAAAGATAAATTAGCAAAGCTAAAGCAGATACAAGGAGTAGATTACCTCACAGAAGTGATTCAGGATAATGCCCTGGTGATGTATGAAGATGGCAAAATGGTGGTAACCCTGAAAGGAGTAGACAGTACTTTTCAGAAAAACAGCCGTTTGAAAAATTCTCTGGTAGAAGGAAGTTTTGTATTGAATAAAGACAGTATTGATTATGCCTTTATCGGCGGCAATGTATATGGCGCACTCAATGTTTCTTTAGAGAACATTCTTGAACCGCTGGAAATCTGGTATCCAAGAAACCAGAAAAAAATATCGCTTATTCCTGAAAATAATATCAATAAGAAGCTGATTAATATCTCGGGTGTGTATGCATTAGAACAGTTTCATGATGATTTTGTGTATGTACCGCTTTCAGTGGCGCAGGAATTAACCGAATATAAGGATAAACGAACGGCACTGGAAGTACAATTAAAGCCGGAATCTGATGCAGATAGAATTCAGGATGAGATAAAAGACATTTTTGGTGATGCTTATCTGGTGCAGAATCAGGACGAACAGAATGCCAACCTGTTCAGAGCAATAAAAATAGAAAAATTGTTTATATTTATAGCGCTGATTTTTATCATCGGCGTGGCTTCGTTCAATATTTTCTTCTCGCTCACTATGCTGGTGATTGATAAAAAAGAAGAAGTCAGAACTTTGTATGCGATGGGAGCCGATGCTTCGTTAATAAAAAGAATATTCTTTAGTGAGGGTGCCATTATCTCCTTTATCGGCACAATTGTAGGTCTTGTTTTGGGTCTGCTGTTTTGTCTGGCACAGGAGAAATTCGGTATTGTAGGCATGGGTATGGAGAGCGCCGTAGTTGATGCTTATCCGGTGAAAATGAACCCAATGGATTTTATAATTACTGCCGGGGCTGTTATTATTATTACGCTTTTAGTGTCTTATTTTCCTGCGAAACGAGCCACTAAAGGATATCAATAAAATTAAACTCAAATAGTTTTTTACGAATACCCGATGAACCTGCTCTTAAAAATTAATTTCCTTGCTCTTATTTTTACGCAGACTTTCGCTCAGAACGCAGGTCTGAACATGGCTTCTAAAAAATGGATACTGCTCACCAGCAGAATCGAAAAGAATGATATTCATCTGGCATCATATAGCCCTGCAAAACTCAAAGCCGATTCATTCGTCATGCGTTTCATAGCCGGAGGAAAAATTGATTATGATTACGAAACAAATCCTCATGCAAAATCAAGCGGCAGAACAGAGTTTCTCGATATTGATACCAACGAGTCAAGCTGGGAATATAATGCCGCTGCCAATATATTGACAATAAGGCTAAAAGGCGGATATACGAGCCTGGATGATTTTAAGTTTAAACGAGAGTATAGCATTGAACGGACTGATGGGGGGTATATACTGAAAAGAGTATCAGAGCAATATGCCGAAACCCTGAAATCTCAGGCTACCAATCAGACAGAAGCCCCGAAAGTATTGGTAAAAGAAACCTATACAAAGCCTGCAGAGATTATCAGACCTGTATTGATAACAGAAGTAAAAGATGTAGCAAAGGAATCTGCGAAAGAAGAAATTAAGGAACTTACTAAAGAAGAAATACTGGCCGCAAAAAATGCAGACTTGCTAGCGAGGAGTAAAGCTTTGTTGGTAGAAACCAAAAGATGGATTCTGATTACCAACAAAATCACCAAAAACATTATCAGATTCACTTCATTCGACAGGTCTAAGTTTCGGATTAATACTTTGGTTCTGAGTTTTGTCGATGGGGGCAAGATTGCCTACGATTATGAAATGGATCCGACGCTTGAATTTTGTGCCGGTATTGATTTCCTTGATATAGATACGGATGAATCAGCCTGGTCGCTTGACGAAGAAAATAATGTATTGACACTGACCCTGAAAGGCGGTTATGCAAGTTTAGACGATTTTAAATTCAAAAGAGACTATAAAATTGAACAAACAGGCGATGAATATGTTTTGCATAAAATAAAGGAGCATTATTTTATCGACCTGAAAAAAGAAAATCAGAAGAGTAGGAAGAAGGCCGAGTAGGGGGAAATTGATAGTTAATCCAGAGAACAATAGTCAAAAGATTCGCAAAAGTAGAGACAGGGCATTGCCCTGTCTCTACCAGTTATCATACTAGAAGACAAATTCTTAGAGAGACCTATTATAAATGCAAATGTTACTGAAACTAACCTAATGCAAAGGATGAACCTTTTTGAATTGTTTACATTACCATATCAAAACGGCTATCCACCAACAATAAGTCCCAATAATTAGATTCCAAACATGCGCATATTAATTCCACTTATAATTATAATCTCTAATTTCTGCGCATTAGCACAGGAACCTGCCCGCATTATACCCGCACAAGGGAAATACAATCCTGAACGTACCAAAAAAAATGACCTGATTCATACCAAACTCGAATTAAGGCCGAACTGGGCAAAACAACACATGTACGGGGTGGCGACGATTACATTCAAGCCGCATTTTTATCCTCAGAATACACTCGAATTAGATGCCAAAGGTTTTGATGTGCAGATGGTAAGAATGAAAGGACAAGACCTGAAATTTGACTATGATAAACGCCTTTTGAAAATAGATTTAGGTAAAACCCTTACCCGGAAAGATTCAGCCCAGGTTCAGATAATATATATAGCCAAACCCAACGAATTGCCTTTAGGCGGGAGTGAAGCTATTACGGCAGATAAAGGTTTATATTTCATTAATCCCACCGGAGCAGAGCCTGACAAACCCCGACAAATCTGGACACAGGGAGAAACAGAAGCCAGTTCCTGCTGGTTTCCTACGATTGATTCGCCCAATCAGAAAACTACACTTGAAATATACCTGACTTTAGATAAACAGTCAACAGATGCAAAGTTCCTGAC
>CALRLS020000242.1:0-7876 GCA_943368815.1 Cyanobium sp. NIES-981 | reverse complement strand
ACAGATTTTCCAGCCTTTCAGTTCTTTAACTATCTTTTTGCCACCGCCTGTGTACACCTCGTTTTCTTTACCCATTCTGAACAGGTGGCGTTTATCGTATACATCAATATCACCATCGGGGCTAACCCATAATAAGCGGTTATAATAATTGTTATTGTCTTTGATAACCACGCTGCCAGTAATTACCGCTCCCGTCTGTGCTGCCATCTGTTTCATCCACCGGGTGGTATGAAGATTCATCGGCTCTGCCAGCCTAGCCGGATTCATCGTAAATCCGGTAGTAAACATTTCAGGCAATATAATTAAATCAGTAGGGCTTGATATACTAAAAATCTTCTCTTCGAGCATAGCCATGTTAGCAGTCGCATCTTCCCAATGAAGGTTGGTCTGTACGAGCGTGACGTTTAAGTCTGAATGAGAAGAATTTTTATCAGCCATTGGTATTTTATTTAGGGAATTTCATGCGATATTCTACATCTACATCACCTTTGGTAATATTAGCTAGTTTTTTCTTTAACATCTGTTTTTTCAGAGGTGTCAGATGGTCGGTGAACAAAATTCCATCAATGTGATCATATTCATGCTGAATAATACGCGCTGCCATGCTTTCGTGGGTTTCGGTATGTTCAACCCAGTCAGTATCAAAATAGCGGATAGTCACAAACTCCGGGCGATACACATCGGCACGAATACCCGGAATACTCAAACACCCTTCTTCATACGCCCATTCTTCACCCTCCTCTTCCAGAATTTCAGCATTAATAAATACTTTCTTAAAATCTATCAATGATTTGTCAATATCTTCATCCGTTTCAGCACTTTCATTGATAGGTGTTCCGTCAACAACAAAAATACGAAGGTCTAAGCCAATCTGAGGAGCTGCCAAACCTACACCTGCGGCTGCATACATTGTCTCGAACATATCATCAGCGAGTTTTTTTACATCAATTTCGTCGGGTTCAATGTCACGAGCTTCTTTTCTTAAAACAGGATCGCCGTAGGCTACAATAGGATATATCATTGTATGTTATATATTGTTAATAATCAATTTCTTACGAAGAATAATTCTATAATCTTCAATCGTTTCTTTTTGTTCCACACGTTCTATACAAAAGCCATTTTTCAGCGCAAATAACAGCATTGCTTTGAAACGATTACGGGTTTTCAGCACAATGGCATTGAAACCCTCCTGCTTTGCCCAGTTCTCCTGTGCATTTGCCAGTTTCCGGGCAATGTGTAACTGACGATAATCTGGTACAACTCCTCCCATCCAGGTATAAAAACTGCCGTCATGGTCTCTTTCATACCCTACTTTGAAACCCACAGGCATGTCTCCGGCAAGAGCAACTAAAATCAGAGATTTGGTGTTAAATAATCGGGTTTCGTAGACTTTTTCATCGTAAATTCCATCCATAAATTCCGGAATTTGCTGAGAAACAGCTATACATTCGGCAACTGTACCGTGTCTGATTCTTACATTTGCACCCGTATTCATACCACAAAGTTACAAAACAGATGAATAATATTCTTAATAAAAAAGTAAGGTTTATTAATTTAGGACTAATAGATTACCAGAATGGCTGGGATTTTCAGGAAAAACTCTTCGCCGAAATCATCGACCTTAAAATAAAGAACCGGAATATTGAACCGGAGAATCAATTGAGTACGCATAATTACCTGCTGTTTTGTCAGCATCCGCATGTATATACACTTGGTAAAAGCGGTAAAATGGAAAATCTGCTTCTCGATGAAGAAAATCTTGCGGCAAAAGATGCCAGATTCTATAAAATTAATCGAGGGGGTGATATTACCTATCATGGTCCCGGCCAGTTGGTAGGATACCCTATTCTGGATCTGGAAAACTTTTTTGTGGATATACACCGTTATATGCGGTTTCTGGAAGAAGGGATTATCAGAACATTGGCAGAATATGGTATTGATGCAGGAAGAATAGATGGTTTAACGGGCGTATGGCTGGACCATGTTGAGCAGAAAAACCCAAGAAAGATATGCGCCATGGGTGTGAAATCGAGCCGATGGGTAACCATGCATGGCTTTGCCTTGAATGTGAATACCGATTTGAATTATTTCAGCAATATTGTTCCCTGCGGTATTGACGATAAAGCCGTTACTTCGCTTGCTTTAGAATTGGGCCGTTTGATTGAGGTAGAGGATGTAGCCGAAAAACTGAAAAGACATTTAGGTGATTTGTTTGAAATGGAATTTGAGGTATCACCTGAGGCAGAGTTAACATAGATTTGATGATAAATGCAATATTTCCTTGCAACAAGTTATCTTGATTGAGATTTATTTTTAATTTTGAGGAAAATATAAAAAAACCTGTTAAAAAATAGATTTTATAAACACTTACCGAATAAAATAACAAAACTATAATAAATGGCAACTGAATATTTGGGAATTGATATTGGCGGAACTAATGTCAAAATGGGCATTGTAGAAGCAGAAACAGGTAAACTTTCGAATTTTTATAGTCATGATACAGCGAGTTGGCGTAAATCAGGGCATTTTGTAGAACGATTAGGTGATGCCATAGCAATACAATTGGTTGAAAACAAGAATATTCAGAAGGTAGGCATAGGTGTTCCGGGTTTGATTACCAGAGACCGTTCGACCCTTATCGAAATTACGGCTATACCTGAAATTAATGGTATTCCTATGGTTCCGGATTTGAAAGAGCGTTTTCCGAATCATGATTTCTTTCTTGAAAACGATGCTAATGCTGCCGCATTAGGAGAGTATTATTTCGGCGAAGGAGATATTCCGGAAGATTATATTATGATTACTTTGGGAACAGGCATAGGTGGAGCAGCCATCATAGATAAACAGGTATTTAAAGGTGGTGGCGGTAATGCAATGGAGCCTGGCCATATTCCATCCAAACATGGTAGAGTATTAGAGCGTAATATTGGTAAGAATGAACTGCTGGACTTAGCCAACAGTATGAGAAAGGGCTTCTCGGGTAAAACACAATTGCCTGCAGATGGCACTATCTCTACTACGGGATTAGTTGCTGCGGCATCGGAGGGGGATGAGTTAGCTCAGAAAATATTTGACGAAGTAGGCGAAATGTTAGGTAGTGGTTTGGTTTCCATGATCAGAATTCTTGATATTACCACCATTCTGATAGGTGGTGGCTTATCTGCTTCATTCGATTATATTATGCCGTCTGTCAACAAGCAACTGGAATACTGGCTGACGCCTTATTACATAAAAACATTGAATATTAAGAAAGCAACACTGGGTAATGATGCCGGATTATTAGGTGCGGCAAGTTTGTGTTTCTGATATTCTGGCAATAAGGGAAGTATCTAACCCAATACTTCCCTTATCCGATTTATTTCTAAATTATGCTGTGTAATTTCTATGGAACTCTCTCATGCTATCTCTGATGCCGTACTGACTCTGGTTGGCTTTTTTGTTTTCTTTCGCTATTTATTCAAACTTGACTTAATGCCCTGTTTGATGTGGGAAGCGTTTGTATTATCAGTTACTATAGCATCACTTTTTGGGGTATTCCGTTTTCTGAATCTTTCTCCGTACGCAATCATTATATCCGAGTTTTTTCAGCACCTGGCAGGCACAGTCGGGGCTTTCTCTTTAGTATTTGTTACTTTTTTTCTGGTACTGAAAAAGCCTGTTCCGGTGAATTTTGCTTATGTAGTAATAGCCTTGGGATTTGTGGCTTTTGGAGTAGTAAGATTAACAGATAACATGCAGGTATTAAATGCCATACTGACTATATCTGTACCGCTGGTTTTGCTGATAGGTATCTGGGGACTTATTAAAGGAGAACGCTCTGTAGGTGCATGGTTGATTCTGGCGGTAGTAGCATTAGTAATGGGTACCTACAATAAGAGTTTTATGGCCAATTCTATTGTTGATAATATAGACGTATATCATTATTTACTGGCGATTAGCCTTTTTTGCTTTGGGAGAGCCGCAAGCCACCAGACCCATTGATGATTTATTGTTCAATCACTTTAGGCACTAAAAAATACTCACCATCTTGCTTTGGTGCATTTTTCAAACCCTTCTCACGTGAGAGCTGATTGTTAGCAATATCTTCTCTGAAAACATTTACTTCTTCGCTCATATGTGTCAGTGGTTCTACTTCTGTCGTATCCAGTTCTTTCAGTTGGTCCATCCAGTCCAGAATTTTAGATAAATCCTCCACCATCTTCACTTCTTCCTGCTCTGTCAGTTCTAAGCGGGCCAAATGAGCCATTTTCTTTACAGTTTGTTGTTCTATTTTCATTCGGGTATCTGGCTACTCTTTAACCTGATTATTTATTTATGCTGCAAATTTACTTATAATCCTCAAAATTGAGCAGGGCTTAATCTTTATATTTATTTAAAGTAGTCTGAATTACCTGATAAACCTGTTTTTTCAGGTCTTCAATATCAGCTTTGGTTTTTCCTTTGGTTTCTATGGGGGTATGAAAAATGACTCTAATGGGGTGCCATGACATACGCACTTCGGGCATTACTTTATAATTATCCAGCAATGAAATGGGTACAATAGGCACCTGGTTTTCGATGGCCATAGAAAAAGCCCCGTCTTTGAAGGGTTGAACCATTTCAGGAAAATGAGTAGTATGAATACCCCCCTCCGGAAAAATCATGATGCTTCTGCCAGCTTTCAGGGCATTAATAGCACGCTTAAGCGCTTTGGTTCTGCTGCTTTTATCACTCCTGTCTACCTGAATATGGGCTTTAGCAAACATGTATCCGAACAAGGGAACATTTTTAACCGAGCTTTTCCCTAGAAAAGCGAAGTAGTTTTTTATGATAGTGCCCATCAGGGCAATATCTAAATAGCTGAAATGATTGGCACAAAATACATAGGCTCTTTTAGGGTCGGGTTTTGACTCATAGGTGATTTTTACGGGCATGCCTGCCAGGAAAAAAAAGATGCGCCCCCATATTCTGTTGCAATAATGAACGGCAATTTTCCAGTCTTCTTTTTGGAGACTAATGAATACTATAGGATAAAAAAGCAAGAAAATAAGTACAAACCAAAAAAGACACCAGCCGGTATAAAGCCAGGATAAGAATTTTAAAAAGCCTTGCATCAGGATATGTTCAGGGGAATGATATACAAATATATATTTTTATATCATTCCCCTGTGATGATTGTCTGTTATTTTATGTCCTTATGTAATTCGACAGGCTTGGCTTTCTTACGCATTCTGATATTCAGCACTTCAACAAAGAACGAGAAGGCCATGGAGAAGTAAATATAGCCTTTAGGTACGTGTACCTTAAATGCTTCTGCGATAAGCAATGTACCAATCATTACCAGGAAGGCCAGCGCCAACATTTTAACGGTCGGATGTTTTTCCACGAATCCACCTACACTACCTGCAAATAAAAGCATGGCAACGGTTGATAGTACGATAGATACTGCCATTACGTAGATATTGCTTGTCATACCGATAGCGGTAATAATAGAGTCGATAGAGAAAACAATATTGATAAGAGAAATATCAATAATGGCTCTTGAAAGTTTAGAAGCTGTTTTCTTACCTGATACATTCTCTTCTACCCCCTCTAATTTATTGTGAATTTCAGAAGTTGATTTATATAAGAGAAAAATACCTCCACCCAATAAAATCAGGTCTTTACCACTGAATCCTATATCAAAGGGTAAACCAATATCCTGAAGATTGAATAAGTCTTTTTCTAAGCCCAGAATCCACCCCAATACAAAAAGCAAACCGACGCGTATAAACATAGCCATAATCAAGCCTATGCGACGTGCCTTTTTTTGTTCATTCTTCGCAAGTTTTGATGAGATAATAGAAACGAAAATGATATTATCTACTCCTAAAACTATTTCTAAAAGTGTGAGAGTGAATATGCTTGTCAACGCAGCGGTTGTAAAAATTTGTTCCATTCTTTGTTTTTACGGTTTATTTACGGGCAAAATTACCAGTTTTTGGCTTTGTCGCCAAATCTGAATTTGATAAAAGGAAAATAAAGGAAGACAATATGGCATAAAAACGTGACGAAACAGAACCTATCGCAAAAAAGTATTAGAATTAAATGGAATATTAGTTGATAAGAGCTCTGCTATTCTCTATTTTTGTTCTATTCAATCTATTTTATGCTTAACCTTTAATGAAACTTAATAAATCTTTACTCTCTGATCCTTCTCTAGCACAACTCCCCGAAAAAGTCTTACAATTTGGCACAGGTGTTTTACTTCGTGGTTTATGTGATTATTTTATCGACAAAGCCAATAAAGAAGGTATATTTAATGGTAGAATTGTTGTTGTTAAATCGACGGACTCAGGTGGGGCAGATGCTTTTGCAGAACAGGATAATCTTTATACTATTTGTGTAAGAGGTATTGATAAGGGTCTCCCGAAAGAAGAAAATATCATTTCTGCGGCTATCAGCCGTGTTTTATCAGCACAAAACCAATGGGCGGATATTCTGGCAACAGCCAAAAATCCGGCTATTGAAATAGTTATCTCTAATACAACCGAAGTAGGTCTGCAATATGTGGAAGAAAGCATCAGTCAGAATCCCCCGGCATCATTTCCGGCTAAACTGACAGCATGGTTATATGAAAGATTTCAGGCAGGCCTTCCGGGTACGGTAATTATTCCGACCGAACTGATTGTTGGTAATGGTGATAAACTGAAAGAAATTATTTTGCAACTATGTGCTTTTAATCAATTACCGGATGATTTTGTACAATGGCTTAACAACGAAAACAGTTTCTGCAATTCGCTGGTAGACAGAATTGTACCGGGTAAACCTAAAGGAGCAAGCCTGAAAGAATTGGATGAGAAATTAGGGTACAAAGACGATTTATTAACAATTGCCGAAGTATATCGCCTATGGGCAATACAGGGAGACGAAAGAGTAAAAGAGATTTTGTCTTTCCACGAAGCCGATGAGGGCGTAAAAATAGAAAAGAATATAGAACAGTATCGTGAGCTAAAATTACGTATGCTCAATGGTACCCATACTCTCATGTGCGGTATGGCCTATTTATCAGGGTTTGAGACTGTTAAAGAAGCTCTCGCTGATGAACTGATAGAGAAGTTTATTACGATTCTGATGACGACCGAGATAGTTCCGGCTATTCCGTACAAGATACAGGCAAAAATTTGTCAGCGTTATGGCAGAGAGGTATTAGACCGTTTCCGTAATCCGTTTTTAGAGCATCAATGGATAAGCATTACTTTGCAATACACCATGAAGATGCGTATGCGGAATATCCCTCTATTATTGAATTATTACAAAGAGTTTAATACTGTGCCTCAATATTTTGCCCGTGGCTTTGCCGCCTATTTATTGTTTATGAAGGCTACAAAAGAAGAGAATGGCAAGTATTATGGCAAGAGAGGAGAGGAGACGTACCAGATTCAATGTGATTCTGCAGCGTATTTTTATAAAGTATGGCAGAACAGTACGACCGACCAGGTAGTACAAAAGGTGTTATCTGATAAAGAACTTTGGGGAAGCGACCTGAGCAAACTTTCAGGATTTGCAGAAAATGTTAGCACCCACTTGTCTAATATGATGATGATAGGTGTGCGTGAAGTTGCTTCTACTTTGAATGTGTATGCTTAAACTGTATCTAAAATCCCGTAGGGTAGGGTGTCCAATCCGTTAAAAAGTTCTTTCATATTTTCAAGACATTTCGTCTTCTAATGACTTGATTATCAGCAAGTACATCCTTACCACATTGGTCTAAATCTGCCATAGAAACGCTCTCTAAAGCTGTTTTTAAATCGAATCTAAGACCTCTGTTAGTGCTAAGAGGCAATGCCAATACCTGCTTTGTAATACCATGTAATGGGTTAGCAGGTAGCTTTTGCTTAAATTTAGCAAATAATGA
>CALRLS020000241.1:0-7888 GCA_943368815.1 Cyanobium sp. NIES-981 | reverse complement strand
AAATTTTGGGTGCAGTTCTTCGAAACTATGAGGGGAAAACTTAGCCGATAACGCCGGAATCGTTATCGGTTTTTCTTATTTAGAGGAGTCTGATACTTTTTTTCTTCATAATTTAAAACGGTATATAGGTTTGGGTTGAATTTAATTACATCCATTACTGCTGATAACTACCTGAGCATCTATCAGCTTATAACTGGCTTCTATTGCGGCACAGATAATATCCAGCTTTTCAAAGAGTGTTTCATTCGTCAGCGATGTTGTCAGTCGACAGTTTGTCATCACTTCTTTATCATAAATAATTTCTACGCCGTATGCTTTTTCAAGCGCAGCGAAAATCTCTTCAACAGGGGCATTCTTAAACGAAAAACGCTGTAATTCCTGATTGCTCAGCAATATGGTAGGTTTAGCTACCAGCGTACGCGAAAGTTGTTCGTTTTCTTTGCTGTAAATTACTTGCTGGTTTGGCGTTAGTACTACGCCTTTTGTTTCGGGGTCTAAGGTCTGGTTCGTCTTTTGTGCATAAACCGATACTTTACCTGTTTTTACATTAACTGATACCTGTTTATCCTGCTCATAAGCCCGAATCGAAAAGCTGGTACCCAATACTTTCGTCACCAAACCATTTGCATACACCACAAACGGAATCTTTGCGTTTTTCTTTACATCAAAAAATGCTTCGCCTGCCAGATAAACCTCTCTCAGGTCTCCTGTAAAAGATTCATTATAACTTAGCCTGCTTTTTGGTTGTAATCTTACCTGGCTACCATCGGGCATACTAACAGACATAATGTTCACTGAATTATTAGCCACCTCTTTAATAGGTTTCGAACTATTGGCAGTCTGTTGTGTGTACAGGCTAACAGGTTCAGCCCATACAATCTTATTAAGCCAAAAGCCTATCATTACTATAAGAACAACAGATGCTGCCGCTGCCCAGTATTTCCATGAAATCCTAAGCCCTGTGCGGGTTGGCTGAACTTGTGTGAGTTTAACTTCTATATCTGTCCAGATAATTGGCACTTCATTTACAGGTGCATCCTGTTTGCCTGCAATGGCCAATTGCTGAACGGCAAGACGGGCTGTGTGGATTAGTTTAGCTTGGGAAGGCGTATTTTTGATGAGCGCCTGATAGAAATGCTCCGATTCTTCCGTAGGGTATTTTACCCACCGAATAAAATCTTCGTCTGTTATGAATTCTTCAAGCGTATATTTTTCGTAATTCTGAGCCATAGTTTTTCCTTTCTATACCCTAAATCAGGAAGAGTGCTTTTTGTACTCATTAAAATTGAATTATTTTTAATTTTTTTTGAAACTTATCAAGAAAGACACAAGCAACCACAAAAGCGGGGTAAAATACTGGCGTAGTTCGGTAATGGCTCTATGTAGAAGATTTCTGACTGACTGGTTATTAATCTGCATCATTTCGGCAATTTCTTCGAAACTGAAATCATGGTAGTACCGCAACTGAATGATTTCCTGCTGGCGCTTGGGAAGCTGCTGCAAGGCGCGTTTTAATTGAATAACCTGCTCGCTGTATTGTTCGTTAGTGATGAGTTCGTCTTCTACCGATAGCACCCCTATGATATTCTCAAACAAATCCTGGGTATCAATAGATGTATGGTTGTGTTTTTCAATATTGCGTAGAATCCGGTTGCGGAGCGACACGTAAAGATAAAAACGGATAGAGTCAGTATCTGTCAGGTTTTCACGGGTGTGCCATAAATGTAAGAAAAGATCCTGAATACTGTCTCTGATTAGCTGGCGGTCGTTTGTTACCCTATACCCGTAGCTTAGCAGGTCTTCAATAAAAAGCTTATAGATTTTTGCAAAGGCATCTCTGTCTCCATTCTTAAAAGCCTGCCATAAGGCAATATCTTTGCTCCCACTGCTCAATTGCGTATCTGTAATTTTATAACAAAACTATAAAAATTATTAAAGGAAAACATTATCTCCGTAAAATACCATTTTTAAGATAGAACAAGGCCTTTCAGAACCTATCTGCTTATTTTAAAATCAATACAAAGGTACGTATAACCAATTTACTCAAAATAATGGGGATATTTTTCCCCTGAAACATCTACAGAATTTCTTGCCTTATCCAAAATCCCTATTTGGGTAAATTAGAGATAATGTCTATAAGCGCTTCTTTCAGCCTGTTTTTAATGCCAGCTTCTGGTACATCAGGTGTTCGGGTGGCATACTTTTTTAACATCTATTAGCCGTTAACAAGGCATTGAGGGAAAAACTAACGCAAACATTCATTCCTGTCAGCCAAATCTTATGTCATACTAATAAAACACACAATCTCATGAAAGTTTTTGTTAAACCTCTGATTATCTTTTTTGCAATTACTTCTCTTGCTTCCTGCGTCGCAAAAAAGAAGTATGTAGCGCTCCAATCTGAACATGACCGGGTTCAGGCAAACTTAGTAAAATGCGGCGATGAAGTACAAGATTACAAAGACCGCCTTGCTAATTTACAAAGAACATCTGAAACACAAATTTCTACGGCCCAAAGTACTATTCAACAACGTGATCAACAGTTGACCGATTTGAGAGATCAATTAGGCGATTTGAAAAAAGTACGTGACCGTCAGCTGGAACAAGTAGGTGATTTAACAGTATTATCAAAAGCTGCAAATGATAATATTGATAATACGCTGTCGCAAATGCAACAAAAAGATTTATATATCAACCGTTTGCATGCCGCCAGAACTAAAGCTGACTCTATGAATTTGGCCTTAGCCTTTAATCTGACCCGTGTATTGAAAGACGGTATCGATGATAAAGACATTGAAGTAAAAGTTGATAAAACTGTAGTAATGATTAACATCTCTGATAAAATGCTATTCAGCAGCGGTAGTTTCAAAATTTCTCCGAGAGCCAATGAGGTATTAGGAAAAATCGCCCAGATTATACAGTCACGACCAGAGCTTGAAGTAATGGTTGAGGGTTATACTGATAACGTTTCGATTAAAAATGAATGCGTGTCAGATAATTGGGACCTGAGTGTGAAACGTGCCACTTCAGTAGTTCGTACTCTACAAGGTCAGTTTAAGGTAGATCCTAATAAATTGATTGCAGCAGGTCGTGGAGAATTTAATACTCTCACAAGTAATGATACTGCCGAAGGACGTACAGCTAATCGTCGTACACGTATCATCTTAATGCCAAAATTGAATCAATTCTATGATTTGTTAAGTGCTAATAAGTAATAGTAATTATTTAGGAATGAAACAGAGTTACTCAGGTAGCTCTGTTTTTTTTGTGTTTATACAATAAATGGCCCTTGATTGATTATTTTCTATCTTTAATATGTCATTAGGCATATACTGCGAATCTGGAGATTCGCACCACAAAATAATTTGCTATATTTAACTATCAATAAGCTTAAACTGTATGAAGAGACATTTGATTCTAACATTGTTATTTGCTTTTTCGCTTACATCCGGCATTACCCAAAGCAAAGCTGAAAAGCTTGAAGAAGTAATGAAGGCTTATCATCAGTTCAATATGTTTGATGGCGCTGTGCTGGTCGCAGAAAATGGAAAAGTGATTTACAAAGGTGCCTTTGGTATGGGCAACCGGGAGTGGGATATTCCGAATACTGTTGATACCAGGTTTATGATTGGCTCGGTTTCAAAGCCTCTGACATCTGTTTTGACCTTGATACAGGTACAAAAAAGCCTGATTAGTCTTGATAAAACCATCTCTGATTATCTACCCGAATTCTCAAAGAAAAACGGAAGCCGAATTACTATCAGACAAATGCTCAGCCATACTTCCGGCATACCTAATTATGATATTATCAAAGATTTCTTCCCAAGAATCAGCCGCCAGCATTTCAGCAGAGAAGACTATATTAAATTGTATATGGACTCAACGCTTGTCTTTGAGCCAGGTACTAATTATTACTATAGTAGCTGGGCCTATTTTACCTTGGGTTATATTATGGAGAAGGTAACTGGCAAAAGCTATGCACAATTGATGAATGAGGATATTTTTGACAAATTACAAATGAATGCTTCGGGTTCTTATTACCATACCCAGATTGTCCCCAAAAGAGCAACCGGATATGACTATATCATTGGCGGCTATACCAGCGCCGATTTCCGTGACCAGTCGAATACAATGGGAACAGGGGATATTTACTCAACTGTAGAAGACCTTTTTAAATTTCATATAGGTCTCAGCAACAATACCCTCATTAATAAACAACTGACCGACGAAATGTTTAAGCCGGGTATACGCCCCTGGCGATACGGTTTGGGCTGGTTTAATCAGCAATTCAGATATACATCTAAAGACAGCGTATTTGCTAATTATCATCTGGGTATGACAGAGGGCTTCCTTTCATTTTTTATCCGTATCCCTTCTACCAATAGTCTTGTAGTTTTCTTATGCAATAGCTCTCCTACCCATTTTTTTGGTATTGCTCAAAGTCTTTTACGCATACTACATAATAAACCTGTGCAATTGAAACAACCTGCGCATAAAGCAATGGAGACAGTTATTAGTACTAAAGGCACAACTAATGCCATAGAAGCCTATCAGGCATATAAGAAAGACACAGCCAATTATTATATAGACTGGCAGGCAATGGACCAACTCGGCAATCAACTTTACTCTGCCCAGCGTTACAATGATGCCCTTCTGATTTTTGAAAATAATGCCAGGGAATTCCCTCAAAGAGATTTAGTGCTTATCAGTCTAGCCAAAACCTATGAAGTATTGAAGCGTAAAGAAGAAGCTATTGAATATTATAAAAGAGCTGTAGCTGTCAATCCAAATAACGAAGAACCTAAAAACAGATTAAAAGAACTGGAGCGAAAGCCTTAATTACTAATCTTTTGGTAAGTCTCTTAGCGAATGATGAGGAGGTAACATGCCTAATTAGTCTGGTAGCTAATAAATAAATGCTTCGTGCGTGAATTTGTAGATATATAATAGTAGTGAGCTCTTTGTTTCAATTGGTACTTCCTTTTTCTGTTTCCTTACCTTTTTCTACTTCTTAACCTTTTTCGGTTTTTCTGTTTTACATTTTAAATTTTTCTGTTCCTACCTCCTTTCTACTCTGCCTATTAACAAACAAGATTTTTTTCTCTGAACATTTTGCTTGATTTTCTAATCTCTTTTTTGATTAGTTTCATTGTTTCTTTAGTTTTTACCATTGTAGTTGTTTCTTCTTTCGATGCTTGTTTGTTAGTATCGTCGTTAGCGAATGCTGCTGTTGATGTTAAGATTGTAAGAAGAGCGATGGTAAAAATCTTTTTCATGATACTCAATAATTTGGAATTGTTTTCTCCCTTTTTGTTTGATGATTCAAATTTACAGCGTTTCAGGGGCTGGCAGGGGTGCTTTTCGATAAAGCGACGAATTCATTCTGTGTTTGGAGGAATTTGCCGGATAATTGGTTACGAACGGCGGTGACTGGTAGGAATAAGCAGATAACTGGTGGTTAATATCGACAAGTGGTCGAAAACTCAGGAAAAGTGGCGGACGGTTTCGGTGAATGGCAGAAAATGACGGCTAATTGGTATGAAACTCTGGTAAATGGTAAAATCCTGAGCTAAACTGGTTAATGATGGTGAAAAGTGGTAGGATTAATCACGTAACTGATAGAAAATAAATAGAAATCTGCTCAACAATTCCACACCCCTTCCTTTTTGGACATATGTCCGGTATTTTTCTTTTTTAGCCTGCCAATTTTGCATCATCAAAATGATTCAAAAAACAAAAAATACAAGCTATGATGGAAAATTTCAATTCTACAAAAACAATCGGTGTACTGTTCATTGCAGGGGGTATCTTATTATTTATTCCTTATACTATCTTAGGTATTATCTTCGACTACCCGGCCATCTTAAGACAGAACACTGGTATTATCCTCACCAAATTTCACGAAGGAGGTTCAACATTAATCTGGGTATGGTTTACTTTCGCTATTATCGGTTTGCCATTTTTACCTGCCTATGTAATGCTTGGGCAAAAGCTTGAAAAGCAATTTTCTTTTGCCCGCTGGGCCAGCACTATAGGTGTTGTTGGGCTCATAGTACAAATGATAGGTTTATTACGCTGGACATTCGTTGTACCGGTTATAGCCAATCATTATGTGCATGGCAACGAGAATATGCAGGAAACAAGCAAGATTGTTTTTGAGGTAATTCATCAATACGGTGGTGTTATTCTTGGTGAATACTTAGGACAATTATTTACGATTATCTGGACCGTGATGATGACTACCGCTTTTGCTAAACTTAAATTATTCCCTAAATGGATTATCTGGTTAGGTTATGTTTCATCTGTCATCTATCTCATGGCGCAGGCAGAATTATTTGCAACAGTAATGCCCGATTTCCCGGTATGGGATTTAGCAGGCTTCATTGGCAGTACATTGTGGTTAATCTGGTTGATTATTATCGGCTTTATGATTCAGAAAAAACAATTGAATGGGTAAACAATCGAATTAGCTATTTCATTATCCCTTTTCGTTTGTTGTAAAAGGGATTTTTCATATCCAAAAAACTTTATTCCACTAAATGAGGGTAAAGCGAAAAATAATTGTCTTAATTATGCAACGCACAAAAGTTTTTTTGCATCTTATTAACAAAGCATCAAAATTATTGATTTAAAACTGTACAAAATTTATGAAAAAGCTACTCTCCTTATTAATTATCGGATTATCAACTGTTACGATTTCTTTCGCTCAGGATAAAGAAACTCCTTATTTAGTAAAAACTTATCAATCATCTGAAGTTCAGAACCTGAACGTACGTACTTCGGGCGGTGGTATTACTGTAACAGGTCAGCCGGGTAATGAAACCCGTGTGGAAGTATATATCAGACCTAATAACTGGAATGGCAAATCAATCAGCAAGGCTGAAATAGAGGAGCGTCTGGAAGAATATGAATTAAGCGTAAAAAAAGAAGGTGGTACCATCTATTGTTTAGCCAAAAGAAAAAACAATAACAACTGGAATGATTGGAAAAGATCTTTGAGCATTACTTTTAAAATTTTCTCTCCTGAAAAAGTTTCAACAGATTTACAAACCAGCGGTGGTGGAATCAATCTTAAAAACTTAACAGGAAATTTAGATTTTACAACCAGCGGTGGTGGTTTGAAATTAGCTAATTTAGGTGGCAATATTAAAGGCAGAACTTCCGGTGGTGGCATTGATCTTTCAGGTTGCCGAGATGTAATTGACCTAAATACAAGCGGTGGTGGAATTGGCGCTGATAATTGCAAAGGCGAAATCAGACTAAGTACATCTGGCGGTGGTTTGCGTTTGAAAGGTCTTGATGGTATGATTAAAGCCACAACCAGTGGTGGTGGTATCAGAGCAGAAGAAATCACCGGTGAGTTGATTACTTCAACCTCGGGCGGCTCTATTCACCTTGAAGACATCAGAGCAAGTGTAAGAGCTTCAACAAGTGGTGGCGGTATTGATGCTGACATTAAATCATTCGGCAAATACCTTTCATTGTCAACCAGTGCAGGCAGTATTAATGTAAGAATGCCGATGGACAAAGGTTTAGACCTTGATCTGGATGGAAACCGTGTGCGCGTACCTGAAATCAAAAACTTTAGCGGAAGAATCGAAAAAGACCGTGTAAAAGGTTCAGTAAATGGAGGTGGAATTCCGGTAACAATGGATGCTAATTCTGGCAGTGTAAATATCAACGACTAAGTATGTTGCGCGAGCGTCCTCGCGGCGTCCGCCCACTCGCAGATATTTCCTATATTCTTTTGAAAACAAGTATCAAGATAAGTCGCTAACGGCGAGCAAGATGCTCGCCCCACAAATAAAAATACAAACATGAAAAAACTACTCATTTTCTTTTTCTGTGCGGGTATCATTGGCACAGCATCAGCACAAAAAGAAGTTTCA